>CAVHFU010000007.1:0-47868 GCA_963635575.1 bacterium
GGGACTTAACCCAACATCTCACGACACGAGCTGACGACAACCATGCACCACCTGTATACCAGTCCCGAAGGACTAACTTATCTCTAAGTTATTCCGGTATATGTCAAGCCCTGGTAAGGTTCTTCGCGTTGCTTCGAATTAAACCACATACTCCACTGCTTGTGCGGGCCCCCGTCAATTCCTTTGAGTTTCAACCTTGCGGCCGTACTCCCCAGGTGGGATACTTATTGTGTTAACTACGGCACAGAGGGAGTCGATACCCCCTACACCTAGTATCCATCGTTTACGGCGTGGACTACCAGGGTATCTAATCCTGTTTGCTACCCACGCTTTCGTGCCTCAGCGTCAGTTATGGTCCAGAAAGCCGCCTTCGCCACCGGTGTTCCTCTCAATATCTACGCATTTCACCGCTACACTGAGAATTCCGCTTTCCTCTCCCACACTCTAGATCTCCAGTTTCCGATGCAGTTCCAAAGTTGAGCCTTGGTATTTCACATCAGACTTAAAGTTCCGCCTACGCACCCTTTACACCCAGTAAATCCGGATAACGCTCGCCCCCTACGTATTACCGCGGCTGCTGGCACGTAGTTAGCCGGGGCTTCCTCCACAGGTACTGTCACTTTCTTCTTCCCTGTCGACAAAAGTTTACAATCCGAAGACCTTCTTCCTTTACGCGGCGTCGCTGCATCAGGGTTTCCCCCATTGTGCAATATTCCCGACTGCTGCCTCCCGTAGGAGTCTGGGCCGTGTCTCAGTCCCAATGTGGCCGATCGATCTCTCAATCCGGCTACTGATCGTCGCCTTGGTGGGCCATTATCTCACCAACTAGCTAATCAGCCGCGAGCCCATCTTCAAGTGGATTGCTCCTTTCACCCCTCTACCATGCGGTAGTGTGGTCATATCCGGTATTAGCAGAAGTTTCCCTCTGTTGTCCCAGTCTTGAAGGCAGGTTGCTCACGTGTTACTCACCCGTCCGCCACTAAAATATTCCGAAAAGTAAACTAATCAGATATTTCCGTTCGACTTGCATGTCTTAAGCGCGCCGCCAGCGTTCATCCTGAGCCAGGATCAAACTCTCATATTAAATATTTTCATTCTCTTTGTGAGAATTAAATTCAATATAAACAGCTTGTTTAGCTCTTTACTTTTTTAGTTTGCGTAAGACTAAATGTCTTACTTCTTGTTTTTTCATACGTTAATCTTTCGATTACGCAATGATTGAACTCTGTTTGCTTTGTTTAATTTTCAAGGTACTTTGTCGCATGTCTCAGCGACGTTTTTTATCATACATCATTACGTTTTATTTGTCAACACTTTTTTCAAACTTTTTTGAAGTTTTTTTATTTGATTTTGTGTTGCATCTACTCGCGTAACAACGTTTTATATGATACATCATCGCAAATGTTTTGTCAATATGTTTTTTTAACTTTTTTGTTCAATTTTGTTCCATATTGTCGAAACGCCCATAACTACGTTGTTTATGGTATATATTTTCTTTTATTCTGCCAATATGTTTTTTGATATTTTTATTTTTTAAGTTTTTTAAATTTGTTCTGCTTGTGCCTTATTAAAGGCAAAAAAGGATGAATTTTAATTTTCATCCTCTTCCATCACTATGCTTTTAGTTTCTATATTTAGTTTTTCAATATTTAATGCCGTCATCCTATCAATTTCAGTTTTTATTTTTTCTGCCAACTTAGACATAACTTCCATCAAATTATATCCATATAAGCACATAATTTCAATTTCTATAATTACCCCATCATTCAGATTTTTATTTCTTACCCTTACTACCTTCTTTATTCCTTCAAAATTCTTTGCCGCATTATATACGAGTGAATTAATAACATTTTCCGAGATAGTATACTCACCCATATAACTAAAAGCCGGTCTAACAATAGTTTTTTCCGTTAAAGGCACTTCGCTATTTTCTCTTTTTCTAAAAATTTTCAATGGATTCATGAAATATCCCGAGAATTGATTTTTTATTTCAACAATCGGTACCGGTATTACATGTTTTCCAAGTTTTCTTCTCAAATACTGAGCTTTCTCAATTTCTTTCTCGCTCGCCACGTCTTCTATACGTATTATTTTTTCTATTTGAGGCAATTTTAATCGTTCAACTATCCTATTTACCATTTCATCAGAAGTTCCTAAAATCAATAATCCATTTGGATTTTCATTGGCTATAGCCTTACTAACCGCATCAGCATGATTTTTATCATTAAAAATAGCACACTTAACAGAAGCTATTCTACTAGCCTCCTTTTTAGCTGACTTTCCAGCTAAAATCTTATTTTCTCTTATCAAAAGGCCATCATCTATTATACATTCTAGGCCATTTTCTCTTGCTATCCATTGTGCTCTATAGCTCTTTCCCGTACCGCTCGGTCCAACAAATGCGTAAACCTTCAATATATAAACCTCCTATTTTTTCCACTTCTTGTAAAATTCTTCTCTAAATTCTAAAAATCTTTCTTCTTTTATAGACTCTCTAATATTTTTCATAAGATTAATGAGGAAATATAAATTATGCATAGTTATAAGTCTTGCACCCAATATTTCTCCAGCTTTAACCAAATGCCTAATATACGCACGCGTAAAGTTTTTACATGTGTAGCAATCACATTCTAAATCAAGTGGTCTATAGTCATGTGCATACTCTGCATTTCTTACAACAATTTTTCCGTTTGATGTCATTGCTGTACCATTTCTTGCAATTCTTGTAGGCAATACACAATCACACATATCAATTCCACGATATACAGATTCAATTAAATAATCCGGAGACCCTACTCCCATATTATATCTAGGCTTATTTTCTGGTAGCAATGGCACCGTAAAATCCAACATTTCATACATTAATTCCGCAGGTTCACCAACACTAAGTCCACCAATAGCGTATCCAGGGAAATCCATTTCAACTAATTTTTCGGCACAATTTGCTCTTAAGTCCTTATACATATTTCCTTGCACAATTCCAAACAATGCCTGTTTTTCTATGTTTTGATGAGCATCTTTACATCTTTTCGCCCATCTAACAGTCATCTCCATCGACTTCTTTGCATAGTCATAGTCACAAGGATACGGTGCACATTCATCAAATGCCATAATTATATCGGCACCTAACGCATTTTCTATTTCCATAGCTTTCTCAGGTGAAATAAAATGCTTAGAACCATCTATGTGAGAATTAAAAGTAACACCTTCTTCAGTAATATTCCTTAAATCTGCCAAACTAAACACTTGAAATCCGCCACTATCTGTTAAAATAGCCCCATCCCAATTCATAAAAGAATGTAGTCCTCCTGCCTCTTTTACTAATTCATGTCCCGGTCTTAAATATAAATGATATGTATTACTTAAAATTATTTGAGCTCCTATATCCTTTAACTCGTGTGGCGTCATAGTTTTTACAGTAGCTTGTGTACCAACAGGCATAAACACCGGAGTTTCGATAATTCCATGAGGTGTATGAAGTTTTCCCAATCTTGCATTTCCGTCTTTTTTTATTAACTCATATTCAAACATAATTATAATCCTTTCAAATTAAATAATAAGCATTGCATCGCCAAAACTAAAGAATCTATACTTTTCCTTTACTGCAATCTTGTACGCATTCATAATATTATCATATCCGGCTAATGCAGATACAAGCATAATTAAAGTAGATTCTGGCAAATGGAAATTTGTAATCAAAGCATCTAAAGCCTTAAACTCATACCCGGGATAAATAAATATATCTGTATTTCCGGTCATTGGCACCAACTCTTCTCCCTTTTTAGAAACACTTTCTAATACTCTACAAGAAGTAGTACCTACCGCAATAATTCTTCCACCATTTTTTCTAGCATTATTTATTTTATTACAAGCACCTTCATTAATTTCATACCATTCAGAATGCATTTTATGCTTTAAAATATCATCTTCCTTAACCGGTCTAAACGTTCCAAGTCCAACATGAAGAGTAACTTCTGCTATACTTATCCCTTTTTCTTCAATACTTTTTAATAACTCTTTTGTAAAATGCAATCCGGCAGTAGGTGCAGCAGATGAGCCCTTAAACTTGGAATAAACAGTCTGATACCTCTCTTTATCCTTTAATTTATTATGAATATATGGTGGTAGTGGAACTCCACCCACTTTATCCAAAACTTCTTGAAAAATTCCTTTATAATGTAATTTTATAATTCTATTTCCATCATCTTTTACTTCTAAAACTTCTGCCTTTAGCTCCTTCATCTCGCCAAACACAAACTTGGCACCCGGTATAGCCTTTCTGCCCGGCTTAGCTAAAACCTCCCAGCAATCATTTCCTAAATCTTTCAACAAAAATAATTCTATCTTTCCTTCTGTAGGCTCCTTTTTGCCAATTAATCTTGCAGGAATAACTCTAGTATTATTAATAACTAAGCAATCACCCGGATTAAGATAATCAATTACGTTTTTAAAAGTTTTATGTTCTATCTCCCCTGTACTTTTATTTAGAACTAATAATCTAGATTCATCTCTTTTTTCTAAGGGATCTTGAGCTATTAATTCTTCCGGTAAATCATAAAAATATGTACTTTTCTTTAACAATTCTGCTTTATCCATTATAAAAAATCCCCTCTATAAAATATTAAAACCGACTATACGCGATAACCTATCTTCTCTCTCTTTTATATCTTCTATTAACTTTTCAACATCCTTAATAGCATCTTCATCTGAACGCAAAAATCTAACTCCATACTCGTTACCCACATTAGAATCACTAATTCTCATTATTTCAGCATCAATCATAAAAGAACTTGAAGGTAACATTATTGAAAGTCTAACAACTTCACCTATTGCAAAATCCTGTTTGCACACAAAAGCAAGTCCTGATACACTAATATTAATTACTACTCCAAAAACACCATCTAATTCTGAAAAACTCTGAATTGTAGTTGCATAATTAACAGAAAATCTTTCGTCCTTTCTTAGGTTTTGCACCTTATTTATTTCTTCAACTCTAAGTAACATAGTTTTAGTGGGTTCAATTCTTATTTGAGTAATCACAGCATCTATAATATACTCAAATCCCTCAAACGTTTTAGTTACTTTCATTTTATCTCCAACCATAACTAAACTATTTAAATATCTATCATCAAATGCAATTTCAAATTCCTCATCCTCAGAAAAAACCTTATATGCTATATTCGCAATCCAATCATTCGATTTTTCTAAATTGGTTTTAACAATATCATCATTATATAAAAAGTCATCTAATCTAATTTTCATACATTCCACTCCCTCGCACATTTTATCACATTCTATAACAACTTTCTACATAATATTAGTCAAGCTCGTACATTAATATAGAAATTAAATTAAGACTAGCAGTTTCGGCTCTTAAAATCCTATCTCCTAAACTTATCGAATTACATCCGACACTCATTAGCTCGTGAATTTCGCTTTCATCAAATCCACCCTCAGCACCAATTATAATAGCAATTTCCTTTATCTCTTTATTCCCTGACAAAAAACTTTTTAACTTCACAGTTTCCTTCTCATATGCCACAATGCACTTTTCATAACTTTTAGCATTCTTAACAACATCACCAAATGGACAAATATTATCAACTTGCACAATATCGCTTCTTCCACATTGCTTAGATGCTTCTTGACTAATTTTATTGAATCTTTCTACCTTTTTACCTTTATCTTTATCATCCAATTTAACAACAACATTTTTACTAATAAACGGTACTATTTTTGTAACTCCAAGTTCTACGGCTTTTTGAATAACATATTCCATTTTATCAGCCTTTAATATTGCTTGATATAAAGTAATCTTTACTTTAGGTATTCCTCTAATTTCAGCATCTTTTATCACCTTGCAATTAATATTAGTTTTACTAATAGAAATAATTTCACAAATTTTATTATTAACTTGAATTAATTCCCCAACATTATGTCTTAGCACAAAAATATGTTTTGCTTCTTCACCAATAATTTCAAATTGCTGATTATCATCCAATTCATTATCAATTATAAATCTTCTAGCCATAATTCCTCCTACTCTGCCACTTCTAATAAAACTTCAGAAAAAAGTTCAGCAGCACGTAAAACCTCATCAATAGTATTACCGGTAGCTCCCATTTCAACTATTATAGCCCCTTTAGATACTTGTTGATTAAATCTTTCTTTTCTCAAACTAACATACCTGCAAAAACCGGGATATTTCTGATTTGCTATTTGTTGCAATTTCAATGCAAATTTTAAATTCTCTCGCCAATTCGGATGATTTAATCCCCCTTGACACGTTCCAACAACTAAGAGAATCTGAGCAGTATCCTTTCCGTTAACATTAACAATCGGTCTATAAATTTGGCTCCCTGTTCCAAGTGCATCTCTATGTATATCTAATACTATTTCTGCACCAGTATATTTTTTCGTCAAATTTAAAATTGCCTTTCCCGCCTTACTATAAGACAGATTATATGACGGATAATCATAATATTCTGTATCATGATGCACCTTCACATTTGCATTTTCTAAACACTCTTTTAATCTTTCGCCCACACGTACAACATTTGCGTTTTTGTCTAATGTTCTAAATTCTCCACTAGCCTCATAATTTAAATTTTCATCCTTACTGTACGTTTCTGTTGTATGCGTATGATATATTATAACCTCTGTGTCATTCTTTTTCAAATTAAATTTTATTGGTTCACTTTTTAACTTATCTATATCTATCTTGTATTTAGTTTCATTTCTAATTTCATTCTCCCAATCCAGAGTTACGCTTTTAACTTGTGTATCATCAATCTGCCCAAAATCAATTGAGTCATCCTCATAAACGACCTCATTTTTATTAACATCTTCTTTTACAAGTTCAACACTATCCTCAGGCAATTCAACAAAAATATTTTCACTCATAAGTTTATATCTTATTATATTTAAATGAGTTAATGTTTTTATACGATTGTTATTTTCATCTATTTCTTTCATAATTGATATTTTGTGTGCAATCAAACAATTTCTTGTCTTTTCCCCCTTAACAAGAATTTTCCCAATAGCAATTATGAAGATTATAAACAAAAAAATATACATAAATGATTTTTTCATATCCTACCCCTAGCAAAATAAGTTGTCTACCAATGTATATGAAAAATATTATCATTTATGCATTTATAAATTATATGCTCACTTTTATTATAGATTCATATATAGCCTGAGCAATATTTTGCTTAAAGCTATCTTTTCTAAGTTCCCTTCTGTCTTTTAAGTTGCTCATACAAGCAACCTCAACTAAAACTCCGGGCATTTCTATATTTTTTAATACCACTAAGTCCTCTCTTAAACGTGTGCCAATCCCTTTAAGGCCACTTGCTTTTTGTACTACACTTTGGAATGTATCTGCTATATCTTTATTTTCAGATATTTTAGAATCATTGTACAACAACATCGTTCCTGAAAAACCTGCCGGCATTGAATTGTTATGAATACATACAAATAAATCAGCCTTATTATCATTTGCAAACTTAGCTCTATCCAACAACTCTACAAAAACATCAGTCTCTCTTGTCAAATACACATCAAATCTATCATCTTTACTAAGCAAAGCTTGTACACGTTTTGCAATATCCAAATTTAATGTCTTTTCATATAACTCTCCAAATATTGCTCCCGGATCTTTGCCACCATGTCCCGGATCTAATACAATAACCTTTTTTTCCGCCGGAGTTATAGGTGTACCGAATAATATATATAATGATTTTTTATCTTCCGAAAGATTGACCGTATAATCTTTCATTTCTTTCATATCTAAGACAACACGACTTATATATGTAGGACTTGTTGCATTTTGTGCAGCTCTTACGGTTGTTATCAAATCATTGTTTACCGGTATATATTTCTTTTCTCTAATTATTGTATTCTTAAAATCAAAATAAATTTTTTTATTCCAACTCAAACTTCCGGCAGTATAATTTATTGGTTCTGAAGCCGTAACAGTTATCCCTAAAGCTTCATTTTCCATTACAACTTGTACATCTTGTATATAATTCACTGCTTGTGCAGATGATATTGTTATCATGAAAAACATAACAATCAAAAGAAAAATCTTTTTCATTTGTACCAACTCCCACCATAATAATACTATTTATTACAAAAAAAGTCTATACAATAATAAAAATTGTAACATTATCTTAATATTTGCTTTTGTTAGCAATTCGAAGAAAAACAGAGAAAAACAAATAAATTTGAATATATTTTTAAAAAAATGTCAAAAATAATGATTGCATAATCCAATTAAAAAAAAGAAAATAAATTGTATTTAACTATTCGATGAAAGGAGTGTTCGAAATGGCTACAAAAAAAGCTACTTCAACTGCCTCAAGTACAAAAAGTATTAAATCTAATGCCACAACAGCAGCAAATCCATATAAGAATAACGGATTAACTGTTAGTCCATTAAACTTTAATGCCGGGGATAAAATAAAAGTTACCTATAACGGTTTACTTTCACAATCCGGAGCTGACGAAGTTTATGCTCACATAGGTTGGGGCGATACTTGGGAAAATGTTAATGACGTGAAAATGTCAAAAACAAAATCAGGCTTTACAGCAACAATCACAGCTTACAATTCAGCATTAAATCTTTGTTTTAAAGATACATCAAACAATTGGGATAACAATAACGGTTGCAACTATACATTATATTCAAACTATTAAAACATCGAAAAGAGGCTTTTTGTGGCCTCTTTTTTGTTTTTAAATTATTTCGTTTTCAAAGTATACATAGAATCAACCAAGACTTTATCTGTATCATTTTCATTTATAACAAAAGTCATAGGGTCACCATCACTTATATACTTTTCTTCCGGATGTTCATCAAAATATTTTATCCAATAATCAAAATCTTTATCTATCTTATCTTTCCCTGCTACTCTAACTCTTGAAAGATTTTTAAAATCCAATTCTTTATTTATAGGCGATAATTCAGCAGAAGAACCATAAAGCAAAACTACCCCCTTATTTTCATATTTAAATCCTTCATATGTTCCGGAATATACTTGTTCTTTATAATTTTTCGTCATACTTCCGCCCGGAATAGAAAAAGAATTAATAACATACCCAGGAATTAATTCATCTACAAACTTAGCCAATCCTCCAACTTCTTCAATAACTTTATCTGCCGAAGTAGCCTTCTGAAGTGCATAGTGATTCTTTGTTTGATTACCTATCTCAAAACCTTGAGCCACTAAATACTCCAATCTTTGACGTAAAGTTCCAGTCGAGCCAAAAAAGTTAGTTGACATTATATAAAAAGTACCTCTCATAGGAAAATCGGGATGCTCTTCTGAAAACTTCTTATAAATTGACACGGCAGTCTTTTCCTTAGGGACAAGTTTTCCGTCTACCCTTTCAAAGCTAAGTTGACCTGCAGTTCCATCATCAAATGTTAAAATAATAGGTGTCTTTCCATACGGAACATCTATGTATCCATTAATATAATCAGTCATATTTATAGGATAATAATTTTTTTCGTACAAAGTTTGTAAATCCTTCTTAAAATTTTCAAACGACCTTGTCCAGCCGTCACTTTGAGCATCTGCAAACTTATGATACATTAAAATCATTATCTTTCCGTTTTCATTACATATTGAAATATCCTTTTCAATTATATTGTTATTTTCTTCGCTATTCTCAATGTCGTCTTCAACCTTAGGACTATCCTTTTTCTCAAACAGTCCACTAAACCAACTTTTCTTTTCTTCTTTTTCTATCTCTTCAAACTTAGGCAATTCAACATATGCTAAATCAGCCTTCTTTTCAATACCACTTTTGCCATTTGAAAAATCAACATTTTTATAATAAAAAACTGAAGATAATGTAATTAATACTACTGTCGCTCCTGCCAAAGCAATTGCTTTCTTCAAACTTCATCAACTCCTTAGAATAGTTCATTAAACTCTTTACTAGAAAAAACATCCTTAGGCGCACCTTGTTTTTTTATAGTTTTATCCAATAAAACGACTTTATCTGCATATTTTTTAACTAACTCAAAATCATGAGAAATTAAAATTATAGTCAAATCATACTTTTTACGCATACTTGAGACTATATCATAAAAAATTCCCATTCCCTTTACATCTACTCCAGAAACAGGTTCATCAAGTAATAGTATATCAGGCATAGGAGTCAATGCAAGTGCAAGTAAAACCCTTTGTAACTCTCCACCCGACAAATCTCCAAGTCTTTTTTCCACAAGTTCTTCTGCTTCAACCTTTTTTAGTGCTTCGATTGCACTGTTCTTTACTTTCTTCTTGCATAATATCCAAGAAGGGAAATTGGAGTATGTAACATTAAACAAATCTTTAACACTAACCGGACTAGTTTTATCAAAATCTAAAAACTGAGGAACATATCCTATTCTAGGTTCTCTAGCAGTTCTGTTTTTTTCATCTACAAAAGATAGCGTTCCCTCATGGGGAATTTCTCCCAAAATAGCCTTTAAAAAAGTGCTTTTCCCCGCTCCGTTAGGTCCGATAATAGCAGTCAAGTCTCCACAATGTATGTGAAGATTTACATCTTCTAAAATAATGGTATTACCTTTTTTAACTGAAAAATTAGTAATTTTAGTACAACACAAATTACATTTTTTCAACCTTAAAATCATTTTATACTCTCCCTTATTGTATCTATATTTTGCTTCATTTTACTCTCGTAATCATAAATATTTCCATCTCCGCTTGTTATAGAATCCAAAGTATACACTTTTACATTGCTTTCATTTGCAATGGTTTGTGCCAATTTATTAGAATAATCAGGTTCAATAAAAATTCCACAAACATCATTTTCTTTAATATTGTCTATAATAGCCTTCATCTCTTTTTGAGTAGGGGATTGTCCTTCTTCTCTTTCAATAACATCAGTTATCTCAATATCAAAATCATTTGCAAAATACACAAATGCGTCGTGTGTTGTAACAATTTTTATATCTTTATTAACATCATATAAACTTTCTCTAAGTTCATTTCTTAATTGCTTTAATCTTTCAATATATAAATCTTTATTTTCAATATATTTATCAGCATTATCCTTATCAATATTTGCTAGTTCATTTCCGATTTTCTCTACTTGTCGTATTGCGTTAGATATGCTAAGCCATGTGTGCTCATTAGGCTTGTCCTCATATCTACTTTGTATAAGCTCAATATCCGAACTCGCATCAATAACATATAACTCTTCTTTTTCATATACCTTCTCCAAAAAGCTTTCAAGCCCGGCTCCGTTTATAACAAAAACATCCGCACTCTCTATCTTTTTCATGTCTTTAGTATCTAAGTGATAATCATGTAAACAACCACTATGACTATCTGACATATTTGTAACTGTAACATTCGGGACATCTTTAGCTATATTCTTCGTAAAGACATAAGTAGTATAAAAGGATGTAACAATATTAAACGATTCCTCTGTCTTTTTTTCAACTTTATTGCAACCTGTAAAACACAAAACAAGTGCAACTATTGTTAAAATTTTAATTTTCACATCAAAACCTCCATTTGCAAACAAAGAAATATAAAAGATATTATTGGCCATGCAAAAATTCCTCTCTAGCTGTTTTGTACAGATAATTTAATAGCCCTATCCGCGGTAATTAATGCATCAATCATTTCATCTAAATCTCCATCTGTAAAATTCTCTAATTGGAAAACGCTATAATTAATTCTATGGTCTGTTACCCTTCCCTGAGGATAGTTATAAGTTCTTATCTTCTCACTTCTATCACCAGTCCCAACCTGCATTTTTCTGTCGTTTGCCATTTTTTTCATTCTTTCTTCTTCTTGTTGTTCAAATAACTTTGCCCGAAGCATAGTCATGGCTCTTTCTCTGTTTTGAATTTGAGATCGTTCTTCTTGACAAGCAACAACTATTCCGGTCGGAATATGAGTAATTCTTATCGCAGATTCGGTTTTATTAACGTGTTGACCACCTGCACCACTAGAACGATATGTGTCTGTTTTTAAATCAGCCGGATTAATCTCTATATCTACCTCTTCAAGTTCGGGTAAAACTGCAACCGTAACTGTAGAAGTGTGTATTCTTCCATTTGTTTCGGTTTCAGGAACACGTTGTACACGATGTACACCACTTTCAAACTTTAATTTACTATATGCACCTTTACCTGAAATCATGAAACTAACTTCTTTATATCCGCCAAGACCTGTCGGATTATCATTTAAAACTTCAACCTTCCATCTTTTTCTTTCTGCATATCTGCTATACATTCTAAATAAAGTCCCAGCAAATAAAGCAGCTTCTTCTCCACCGGCACCGCCACGAATTTCTACAATAACGTTTTTATCATCATTTGGATCTTTGGGTAAAAGTAAAACCTTTAACTCTTCCTCAATAACTCTTAATTTTTCTTCTCCTGTAACCAATTCCATTTGAGCAAGCTCATGAAGTTCTTTATCATTTAATAGCTCTTTTGCACTGTCTATATCAGTTCTAACTTGTTTATATTCACGATATTTGTTAACAATATCCTCCATATCAGCTCTTTCTTTCATAAGCTTTTTCCAAGTATTCTGGTCTGCAATCACTTCAGGTTTACTAATTTCAGCCGTAAGCTCCTCATATCTTTCCTCTACACCCTTTAATTTATTAAACATTTAATTCATCCTTTCAATACATCTTTTTAACCTTTTATATTGTATCACAGATTTTGTAAAAACACTAGCAGTATTTCAACATTTATTTACCCTTTTTTAATGCAAAGCATCCAAAAAAATCCTTCAAAATTCTATTTAAATGGTATTAATATTGAAAAAATGGAAACAATCAAAATTAAAGGGGGAAATTAACCGTGTTAAGAAAAACTGTGTCAATTTCAATTTTATCTTTAATTCTGATATCTATATTATATATTTTTAACAGTATATCCATCCAGCATTCCTTAGCCAATAAAGTTTTACGACTCCACATACTCGCTAACAGTAATTCATCCTTTGACCAAACCTTAAAATTAAAAGTAAGAGATAAAGTGGTAGAATTCCTTACTCCTAGGTTAGAAAATAGCACTAACCTAAATGAAACAAAAAAAATAATTTCCGGTAATATGGATAATATAAAAAATATTGCCAATGAAGTCGTATCGGAATATGCAGATTATCCAATTGCAGTTTCATTAAACACATCTAACTTTCCAACAAAGCACTATCAAAAAGTATCCTTTCCTGCCGGAGAATATGAAGCACTAAAAATAATTATCGGAGAAGGAAAAGGAAACAATTGGTGGTGTGTTATGTTCCCTCCATTATGTTTTACTGATAGTTCTGCCGGAACATTTAATGAAAAATCCGAAAAAACTTTGAAAGAAAATCTTACAGACGAAGAATACAATCTAATAAACTCAGATAAGCCTGATGTAAAAATAAAGTTTAGATTACTAGAATGGTGGAATTCTTAAAGACTATATGGTAAAATAATCTCAAAATATAAACAAAAAGGAGACTATTTATGCCATACGATGGATTAGTAACAAAAAATATTTGTAATGAATTATCTTCTATACTGTTAGAAGGAAAAATAGATAAAATAATACAGCCAAATAAAGATGAAACTCTATTATTCATCAGAAATAATAGAGTTACATATAAACTCTTATTATCTGCAAATGCCGAAAATGCAAGAGCACATATAACAGAAGTTAAAAGTATAGAAAATCCAACAAAACCTTTTAATTTTTGTATGGTTTTAAGAAAATATTTACTCGGAGCAAAACTCGTTAATATTTTTCAACCTAATAATGATAGAATAATAAACTTTACATTTGAAAATAGTAATGAATTAGGAGACAAGGAAACTAAAATTTTAATTATAGAAATGATGGGAAAACATAGCAATATTATACTTACCACTGAAAACAACACTATTATCGACTCAATTCATCATATAGACTTTGAAATAAGCAGTATTCGTGAAGTTATGCCGGGAAGAAAATATATTTTGCCTCCATCACAAGATAAATTAAACCCATTTTTAATAAATAAATCTGATTTCTATAATATTTTGCAATCCGACAATAAACTTTCATCCCATTTTATAGGAATTTGTACTTTAGTTTCAGCTTCACTTAACATTTCATCGTACGATGAATTTAATAACTTCATTAATCACAAAGCACAACCAGTTGTTTTATTGGATAATGACATACCAAAAGATTTTTATTTTATAGATTTACCATCAAATTATAACAAAAAGCATTTTGATTCTTTATCACAAGCAATAGACTATTTTTATACATATAAACTAGAAAACAGAAAAATAGAAAGTGCTAAAAACGAACTGGCTCACACAGTTTCAAAATTAGTATCAAAATATGAAAAAACCCTTGAAATAGTTAATAAAAAAATCGAATCCACAAAAGATATGGAAAAATTAAAAATAGAAGGAGAACTTCTAAGCTCAAATTTATATAAAGTAAAGCCATTTGATAAAGAAATTACACTAGATAACTATTACACAGGCTGTCCCATAACATTACAGTTAAATCCTAATTTAACAGCATCACAAAATTTGCAAAACATATTTAAAAGATATAATAAATTAAAAAATACTTTAGTTGCCTGTTCAAAACAGAAAGAAGAATTAATCTCTGCCCTAAACTACTTTGAAAGTCTATTTTATGAAATACATACTCAAAAGTATATTGAAGATTTAGAAGAAATAAAATTAGAATTAATAGAACAAGGAATCATAAAAAAAGCATCGAAAAAACAAAAGGATATGCCTTCAAAACCACTAGAATTTGATGTTAGTAACTATAAAGTATTAATAGGGAAAAATAACATTCAAAATGATAAACTAACATTTCATATTGCATCAAAAACAGATATATGGTTTCACGTAAAAAACGCCCCAGGCTCTCATACTATATTACGTTTAAACAATATCGATATTGATAATGTTTCATATGAAACATTAAATCAAGTAGCCTCTCTTGCTGCATATCATAGTAAATTAAAAAATTCCCCTAAAGTTGAGGTTGATTATACATTAGTAAAAAACGTAAAAAAAATACCCGGTGCAAAACCGGGTATGGTAATATATGAAAATTACAAAACTCTATATGTAAAACCTCTCGATAGTTGAATTTAACGCTTTGTCATCGAATTTACTGCAAACGCAACACCACCAATCGCTAAAAGGCCCATGCTTACTGCCGCGATAGGAAGTGCACTACTTTTTTTGGATGAACCTCCCGTTGGTTGATTTCCACCGCCTCCTGAAGATGATTGTTGTCCACTACTAGAAGAACTATTTCTTTCATAAACGTATATTCCTCTTTTTAACTCTCTCTCTACTTCATCTATCAAATCTTCATTTTCATATTTGGCTGTTGCCGTAATAATTAACTCTGCCGACTGTCCGTCAGTAACTGACACGCCTGTGACCTGTCCTTTTGCAAATCCATTTGAATCCGGAGAAGAAGCACCACTAGCAGTTATACCACCTATTCCCTCCCAAGTAAGCTGAATGTCCTCATAATCAACCAAGTTTTTGCTCTCATAATACTCTTGCACTTCTTTTCTGTCAGCATTTCCATATCCATACTGTGATTTGCAAAGAACAGTTATTTCTTTTGTTTCTCCTGCTTCTATTGAATTAATTATATCTCCTGTAAATCTTAATATAAACTGTGCACGTTCTGGAGCTTCTTTAATTAATTCAATAGTTTCAAGCCTTTTTTCGCCAAAATTATTCTCAACAGTTATATCAACTTCTGTTCTAGTAGGTTGAATATATCCTTCTTTTAGCTCTACCGTTATTATACGTTCGTCGTCACGCTTTTCGAAATTAACATCAAAAGCCTCTCGTGCATACTCATCCTTAATATTCCATTTTAAGGTAATACAATTATTATCTTTTCTTCCTTCCGTCCATTTTAAATCATTGTCATAAACAGAACCATATCTTATTGCTAAGTCATCTTCCACTCCCGTTATAATAACATCAACTTCTGTTTCTTCGTCTTTAATAACGAAAAATTGTGACTGCAAAACATCAATTCCAAAATCTCTTGAATGTATTTTTTGAGGTTCCGTCATACCGCTTCCTTGTTCATAATAACAAATAATACACATATTAACTTCTTTATCATTATTATACTTCCACCTATGCTCAGCTTTTGTACCCGGGATACCTTCCTTATAATATTCGCATTCCGGATAGTAACATCTCCTTAAATGGCCTGATTCCGGATCTTCAGGGTCAGGAAAATATCCATCTGTATTACAAACATGTCTTCTGTTTACGCTTCCAGCTCCTTGACCATTTACAGGTCCTGCCGGTTCATGTCCAGGTCCCTCAATCACTTCCTCTTTCTTCGGACTTGATGCCGGTTCAGGACTAGGGCTTTGACCAGGACTCTTAGTTGGACTTTTATCTGGACTTTGTTCAGGGCTTGTCTCTGGATTAGGACTAGATATTTGTATTGGGCTTTGTACTGGTTGTTGCGGACTCTGCACTGGTTGTTGTGGACTTTGTACTGGCTGCTGACCCGAGCTTTGTGTCGGACTTTGTACAACACTAGTCTCAGATGGTATTATGTATATCATTATCTTAACATATTTCTTTACTTTATATATCTCATCTTTAACTTTTATTCTATCTTCTTTTATCCCATCTTCAAATTCAGTAAGCTCTTCATCCGAGAATTCTTTATCCTCATTCTCTACTTGTTGCTTTAGGTATTGCAATTCATCCTTACTATATAATGTAGTGCTTAGCATTAATGATTTTTCAACTTTCTCTTCTATAATTCGTAATTTGTTGTTTAACCATATATCTACATTAATAACATCACTAGACTCATTAATAGCCCTAAACGATATTTCATTTTCATCTTCCTTTTTAATACTAACTTTCAGTATGTCCTTGTCCCATTTAAAAGCATCAAAATCAACATATTGATTTATATTAACATCTTTTCCTTTTTCTTTATGAGTTACATTTATTTTTCCTGTCCCCTGTTCATTAACATGTAACTTATACTCATCAGGTTCCACGGAAAATGCTAAATCTCCTACAACAACTACACATTTGGCACTATAAGTACCATACGTAACAGAAATAACCGCTATACCATCTCTTAAAGTTTCAACATTTCCTTCATCATCTATCGTAACAACATTTGGCATACTAGACTTCCATTTATAACCACCTTCAATTTCTACATCTTCTGGAACAAAAGTTGCAGTAAGTTTATCTTTATCTCCAACCTTATATTCTAGATACTCATATTCATTAATTTGTAATTTTGCGACATAGAGCTTATTACATAGCTTAAATTCACAATAGCCATCATTAGTATTTCCACCATAATGTTTTTGAATTTCAAATTTATATGGACAATCTGTTAATTTGCATCTATACCAATGATATGTTGAGTCAGATTCAACATAAGCAGTCTTTTGATGTTCTTCTTTTTCAAAAACATAGTCACAATCTTTATATGAACATTTATACCAATGATATGTATCATCAACATTTATATTTTCAACATCTAACCCATGCGTCTGGTATATCTCTCCGCACACTTCACACACACCACCATTTTCGTGGTTGCCGCCGGAATGTTGACATTCCGCAAAAGAAAAACTAAACATCATACAAATAGAAAATATAAAACCAAAAAACAATTTATTCTTCACACTATCACCTCATCCATACATTTATCGACCAAAAAAGAGTATAATATTAGCTCTATTATACTCTTTTTTTACTATTTAATCAACATAATGTGTACTTTTATTTTTTAGAAAAGAAAAATCCAATTTTTTTAGATTTTACAAAACTATCACTTACCATTTCTGAAAAAGAAATAAGCCTCAAATCATTTCTTTCTTTTGCTAATATCATAAGTTCTTTTGAAAAACCGCTTTTAGAAAATAAATAATATTCTCTTTCTATAACATCTACATCTTTTGCCTTTGCTTCAAGTTTATTAAATTCATTAACACCAATTTCATCATCAGTCCAAAAACAATCTGCAACAATAGCCTCTAATCCACTTCCCGCAATAATATCAATAGTTTCATCTTTATTCCACCAAACATTGTTTTCTTTAATATCTAGCTTTATCTTATCTTCTTTCTTTAATTTATTAATATAATCCCTACATAAATCTGGAAATTTTGTTTTTAAATATAAATTCATATTTTTTTCGATTTTTTCTTCAAAAACCTTATCACCATTATTTAAAGCAATATCACTCATATTATCAGGCACAAAATAATACCAAAAATCCATTACAGGATTACAAATCTTATATCTACTCTTTCTGGTATCCTTTCCAAAGGCAGGTTTTATCTTTTCTATTATTCCCAAAGAAATCATAACTGTAATATATTTATTGCATATACTTGTTGGCATTCCAACATACTCAGAAATATCGTTTAACGTAGATGCACCCTTAGATACAGCCTCTAAAATAACATTATAAATTTGTGTTTCTCTAAGTTCTTTTTTTAATATTTTCTTTGGCTCAAAGTAAAAATACCCATTTGTATTAAAAAATCCATTAACAATATTGGTTCTTAAACTCTTAGTATAATCAATCTTATTTCTATATTCTTTTTTAGTTCCAAAAATAGCATAATATTTAAATTTATCCTCAGCAGACATGTTCTCATTTTGTTGTAAAGTATAAAAACTTTGTAATCTATTCAATTCTTTATTAGCTAAGTACTTAACCAACTTACTTTTCTCAAATTTATTAGCAAAAGATGCGCTCCTAGAAGCAAATATCACCATATTATTAGTCTGTTTTAAGCCTTTTATCATTTTTTCTATTTTAGGAAAATCGCTATCATCAATAACCTCATCAATTCCCTCTATTATCCATATCATTCTGTTTCTTGCGTTACTTACAATATAACTGCAAATATCCTCTAATGTACATTCTGTCTTTTTGCTTTCTTTATCCTCAAAAAACATATTCATCTCTTTATATAATCTATTTAAATTGTTCTGCTTTCCAAACTCAAGTGCAGAAAAGAAAAAAGCCTTTTTATTAACAATAAAATTCCTGATATCTTCTAATATGTTTTCACCATCATTCTCCTTTACAAAAATAAAAGAAAACTCACCTTTTTCAAATTCATTTTGAAACATTTTTTACGCCCCTTAATTATAAACTTTTAAGTATATTATATTTAAGAAGTCGTACTCTGTCAATGTTTCTAAGACTTGTAAAATTACTTTTTACTTCTCACATTAACTATTAATTCTTGCGTTTGACCATCTCTTAAAATTTTTATTCTCATCTTTTCCCCAATATTTTTAGAAAACAAAACACTTCTCATCTTACACAAAGTATCTACACTCAAATCATCTACAGAAAGGATTATATCTCCCTTCTTTATTCCCGCCTCAAACGCTGGGCTATCATTATCAACAGAATATACATAAACTCCGGTATCTATTCTTATATTAGAACCAAAACTGGAAGTAATCGCTTTATCATAACCTAAAACCCCAAAATATGGTTCTATAAACTCTCCATTTTCTTTAATTTTCGCTATTATTGGTTTAACCTGATTAATTGGAATAGCAAAGCCAATTCCTTCTGCACTGGCTACCTTCACAGTATTAATTCCTATTACTTCTCCTTTTCCATTCATAAGAGGACCACCACTATTGCCACTATTTATACTAGCATCTGTCTGAATTAAATCCTCCATATAGTTTCCATCCACTTCAATACTTCTATTAAGTCCACTAATTACACCCGATGTTAAAGTGCCTTGAAATTCAAATCCCAAAGGATTTCCAATAGCTATTGCTTTTTCACCAATTCTTAAGGTTTCTGAATCTCCTACCGTCGCAACAGGTAAGCCGGCAACATCAATTTTTACAATAGCTAAATCTAAATTTTTATTTGCCCAAACAGTTCTACCTTTTATAACTTCCCCACCATATAAAGTAACATATATGTCATCTTTTGAATTTCCTATAACATGATAATTAGTAACTATATATCCTTTAGAATCCAGGATACATCCGCTTCCTACGCTCCAGCTGTTATCTAGTATTTGAGCAATTTTATTTGCTGAATTTTGTTTAACTGCAATTCCAACAACACTACTGGTAGGAACAACAGAACTATTCTCTTCATTAATAAATTCAACTTTTTTTTCATCATTACTTTCATAAGAAATATATTTTGGTTCTTCAATACTATTTCTCTTACTATTTACAATGTTATCTATCCCTACTAAAGCAAAAACAATAACTAAAACAGACGTTATTCCAGAAACCATTATAGACTTAAACATACCATTATCATTCCTTTTTTTATTTTAGTATGGCTTTTTAAGGAAAAATAATGTATAATATTTATAGTATTTTTTGAAAGGCGTTGATAATATGAATATAAATACTCTAAAAAAAGTTTTACTCTACTTAGCCTATTTTGCACTTTTTTATTTTGCAATAAAATTGCTTCTTTCTTTATTCATTTAAAACCTTAAAACACAGGTGTATCCTGTGTTTTATTTTACCATCGATACCTTGAATATCTATTCACCCAACTGCATCTACAACATCTTGTCATATCTCTAATCATCCAAAACATCCACGGAGATATAAAATTATTGCATCCACAGCAGTTATTCCTAAAACATTGTCCCCTATTACATCCTCAACACCCATTAAATCCACAATTCCTATTGCAATTACAGCAATTTCTCCTACAACAAAAATTATTCCAGCCGTAGTTACAATTTCTTTGACAACCCATACATCTCATTTTTTCACCCCTTATATAGTTTATGAACTGAGGTAAAAAAAGGATACACCCGCAAACACGGATGTATCCCCAATTCTAGTATTTTATTATCTTGCTTGATAACGTGTATGAAGTAAATGATGAGCTACTTCACTTCCTGGTTTTTCAAGGAATTCATCATACACCTTTTTAACATATGGATTTTGATGAGACTTTCTAAGAGGTAACCTCTTATCTTCGTTATATAAAGCATTTTTTCTTGCACCTTTCACATCAATACCTTCTCTTTCCTTTAGAATACGTCTAGGTTGACCTCCACCCATTACGCATCCTCCAGGACAAGCCATAACTTCTATAAATTGATAGTCAGCTTCTTTGCTTCTTACCTTTTCCATTAGCTTTCTTGCATTTCCAAGACCACTTACAACAGCTATCTTAATCTTCTTACCAGCAATTTCAAGTTCCGCTTCTTTAATAGTTTCATTTCCTCTGACTTCCTCGTATTCTATTTTTTCAATGGTTTTTCCCTCTAATATTTCAGAAACCGTACGAATAGCAGCCTCCATAACACCACCAGTAGTACCAAATATAGTTCCGGCACCTGTAGCTTCTCCAAAAGGTTCATCAAAAGATTCATCCGGTAATTTATTAAACATAATTCCGGCTTTTTTAATCATTTTAGCAAGTTCCACAGTAGTAATAACAGCGTCTACATCCTTACGACCGTCTTCACCAAGTTCAGGACGTTCACATTCAAACTTTTTAGCTGTACAAGGCATAACAGAAACCACAAAGATCTTTTCAGGGTCAATTCCTTGTTCTTTTGCATAATAACTCTTAATTAAAGCTCCATACATAGACATAGGTGACTTAGCAGATGACAAATTAGGAATTAAATCCGGGAAATTATGCTCTAGGAACTTAACCCAGCCTGGACTACAAGAAGTAATAAGAGGTAAATTCTCATTTTTAGTAAGTCTATCTATAAACTCTGTTCCCTCTTCCATAATTGTAAAATCAGCACCTGTATTAGTATCTACTACTCTATCAAAGCCTAATCGTCTTAATGCTGCCGCCATCTTACCGGTAACAGCCTCTCCAATCGGCATATCAAATTCTTCACCTAAAGCTGCACGAACCGCCGGAGCAGTCTGAACAACAACATGCACATCAGGATTATGAATAGCATCCCAAACTCTATCTATATCATATTTAATCGTTAAAGCTCCAACAGGACATACAGCAACACATTGTCCACAATTTACACAATTACTGTCTCTTAATGACTTATTAAAAGCAGGTGTTACTTTTGAATTCATTCCGCGATACGCAACATCAATTGCACCTACTGTTTGAATATTTTTACATACAGCAACGCATCTTCTACATAAAATACACTTTGAATTATCCCTTACAATAGATGTTGATAAATCATCTATATCTCTGGATGCATCTGCATTTCCTTGATATATAACATCTCCAACTTGCATTTTTTCTGCTAATGCTTGAAGTTCACAATCAGTATTCCTTGAACAACTCAAACAATTCTTTTTGTGATCTGAAAGTATAAGTTCCAAAGTAGCCTTTCTCGCATCTAAAACTTTTTTTGTATTAGTTTTTACTACTAACCCTTCTGAAACCGGATAAGAACAAGAAGCTTGAAGTCCTCTAGCACCTTGAACTTCTACAAGGCAAATTCTACACGCCCCAATTTTATTTGTATCTTTTAAATAGCAAAGTGTAGGAATCTCAATTCCTGCTAATCTTGCAGCCTCTAATACTGTCATATTATCTTCAACTTGTATATTAATACCATCAATAGTTATATTAACTTTACCCATTTTTTTCACCCCTTTTACTTTTTATCTATAGCCTTAAAGTTACATTTACTCATACATAGTCCACACTTAATACACTTACTCTGATCAATCTTAAATGGACTCTTAATCTCACCGGAAATAGCTCCAACAGGGCAATTTCTAGCACACAAACTACATCCCTTACATTTATCAGGATCAATAACATAATTAACAAGTTTCTTACAAGCTCCGGCAGGACATCTCTTTTCTTTTATATGAGCCTCATATTCATCTCTAAAGTATTTAATAGTACTCAAAACAGGGTTAGGAGCAGTTTGCCCTAGTCCACAAAGAGCAGAACACTTAATATTGTTAGCAAGTTCTTCTAACTTTTCAATATCTCCTTCTTCTCCTTGACCTTTGGTAATTCTATCTAGTATTTCATACATTCTTCTAGTACCAATTCTGCAAGGTGGACATTTTCCACAAGATTCACTAATAGTAAATTCTAAGAAGAATTTAGCAATATCAACCATACAGTTATCTTCATCCATAACAATAAGTCCACCAGAACCCATCATAGAACCAATTGCCATTAAAGAATCATAATCAATAGGTGTATCTAAATGACTTGCAGGAATACAACCACCAGAAGGACCACCGGTTTGGGCAGCTTTAAACTTCTTGCCATTAGGAATTCCTCCACCTATATCATAAACAATCTCTCTAAGTGTAATTCCCATAGGAACTTCAACAAGTCCGGTATTATTAATTTTTCCACCGA
The DNA here is from genome assembly GCA_963635575.1 of bacterium. Taxonomy (GTDB): domain Bacteria; phylum Bacillota; class Clostridia; order TANB77; family RGIG9151; genus RGIG9151. The sequence continues at coordinate 23,354 of CAVHFU010000007.1, forward strand.
CAGCAAAGACCTTTGTACCCGAACTCTTTTCAGTTCCGATAGAACTAAACCATTCTGCACCTTTTAATATAATCTCAGGAACATTAGCTAATGTCTCTACGTTATTTAATATCGTAGGCTTTCCAAACAGCCCCTTAATTGCAGGGAATGGCGGTCTTACTCTAGGTTCACCCCTCTTACCTTCAATAGAAGTCATAAGAGCAGTTTCTTCGCCACAAACAAACGCTCCTGCACCTAATCTAATTCCTATATCAAAACTAAAGTTTGTTCCAAAAATATTATTTCCCAAAACACCATACTCTTTAGCTTGTTCAATTGCAATTCTAAGTCTGTTTACAGCAATAGGATATTCTGCTCTAACATAGATGTATCCTTGATTTGAACCAATAGCATAACCAGCAATTGCCATAGCTTCTAGTACTGAATGTGGGTCTCCTTCTAACACACTTCTATCCATAAAAGCTCCAGGATCTCCCTCATCAGCATTACAGCAAACATATTTTTGACCCTCCGGTTGTGCCGCAGCAAAAGCCCATTTTCTTCCTGTTGGGAAACCGGCACCACCACGACCTCTTAATCCGGACCTTAACATAGTATCAATTACTTCTTCGGGTTTCATCTCAGTTAAAACCTTCTCTAAAGCTTTATAACCATCAAAAGCCAAATATTCATCAATATTTTCAGGATTTATTCTTCCACAGTTTCTTAACGCAAGCCTGTTTTGTTTTTGGTAAAAACCTAATTCGTGCAAAGTGTGTGCAAGACGCTCAGTTTCTGTGTCTTTTACAAGCAACCTTTCAACAACATTTCCTTTTGCAATATGTTCTTCCACTATTTCCGGTACATCCTCTGGTTTAACCATTGTATAAAATGTTTCTCCTGGATAAACAATCATTATAGGCCCTTTGGCACACAAACCAAAACAACCTGTTTTTACTACTTGAACTTCATTTTCTAAGTGTTTTTCCTTAATTTCTCTCTCTAATTCCTCGATAATCTTTGGAGATTTAGAAGATGTACAACCAGTACCGCCACAAACTAAAATATTTTTCCTATTAGAATCTATCTTCTCTCCAACTCTCATTTTTATTAATTCTAAAGTATTCTTACGAATCTGCTCTAATTCTTCTATCGTTTTCATCTTATATCTCCCTTCTTATTCATATTTAGCTAAGATTCCCTCAACCATACCGGGAGTCATTTTTCCATACACTTCATCATTAATAACCATAACAGGTGCAAGACCACAAGCACCTACGCAACGGGTATCTTGAATAGAAAATTTTCCGTCAGGAGTTGTTTCACCAGCCTTTATTCCAAGTACACTTTCAAGCTTTTCTAGCACCTTGTCTGCACCTTTTACATAACAAGCTGTTCCTAAACAAATCTGAATATTATATTTTCCTTTAGGTTCAAGTGTAAATCGTGAATAGAAAGTTGCAACACCATAAACCTCCGCCAAGCTGTGACCCAACCCATCTGCTATCATCTGTTGTACCTTTTCCGGCAAATATCCAAATAGCTCTTGTGCTTCATGCAATACAGGTATTAATGCTCCTTCTTGCCCTTTGTGTTCTTCAATAATCTTTTGTAGTTCTTTTACTTTTTCTGCGTCTAACTCGCAGCAACAACACTTATTTCCAGCCATTTTTCACTCCTCCTATTTTGTTTGTTTTACTTCACCAAAAGATATTCTATCACGTATATTTTTAATATTCAACAAAAAACAATGGTGTTTTTGTTATTTTGTTACTTAACATCAACTATAATATTTATTCACATTTTCTTAGGCTCAAGCATATAATGTAACCGAAAAGGAGAGATGATTATGGATGAAAAAATGATAAAAAAAATTTCTGCTGTTCTATCAAAACTTCCCAAAAAAGATTTATCAAAAAATTTAGAAAAAGCAAAAAGTATAATAGAGAACTCAAATAAAGAAGACATTAAAAAACTACTCGAATCTAATAAGGTAAAAAATTTACTCGGAAAAGACACAGAAACCTTAAAAGAAGTTTTAGAAAAAACAGATTTATCAAAAATAGACACAAGTACAATAGAAAAGGATTTAAAAAACATTTAACAGGTGGTGAGCACTATGGAAAACACATCAAACGCAGATGTATCCAACGATTCAGCAAGTGAACTATCAGACATAATTTCACTTTTATCAGATACTTCTTCCTCTAACAATTCAGCAGAATCAAACCTACTTACTTCCTTAAAACCATACTTAAGCCCCAAAAGGCAAAAAAAATTAGAACAATGTGAAAAAATAATTATGCTAACAGACACTTTCAAATTACTAAATGAACTTCATTTCTTTGATAGTAATGAAGAAGAAAAAACATAAGGAGGTATATTCTTATGACATACTCTTGCAGATACAGAAATAACTCTGCTTTTCCTTATTCAAAAAGAACCATACAAAACAAAACTAATAAGAATTCTACAAAAAACAATTCAAAAAAACAAGAAAACTGTTGCAATGATCCGGAAGAAAACGTAAAAAAAGAGCAGTCTTCTTTTCTAGACAGCTCTTTTCTTCGTTCTTTCTTAGACCCAATTGAAAAGCTAATAGGCAGAAAAATATGTTTTGATGACATACTTCTAATACTGCTTATATACATACTTTTCACCGATAAAGAAGAGGAAAGCGACAATAAAACATTACTTTTATGTCTTGCTTTCATTTTATTTAGTTAAACTTCCTTTATTATTTCAAAAGAAGTAATATCACTTCCATTTAGCTTATCCGTACAAGTTATTAAAACCTGACAATTTTTTAATTTTTCATATAAATATTCTCTTCTATACCCATCCAACTCAGACATAACATCATCAAGTAAAAGTATAGGCATTTCACCTTTTTCTATATAAAATAAATCTTTTTCAGCAAGCTTAAATGATAAAATTGCAGTTCTTATTTGTCCTTGCGAACCAAACAGACCTAAACTAAGTTCATTTATTTCAAAAATATAGTCATCTCTGTGTATTCCATAAGAAGTAAAGCCTCGCCTTAAATCCTGGATACGTCTATCTTTCAGAGCTTTTTCCACTTCTTCTTTACTACCTTCAACTTGAGTTCTATATTTTATTAACATATCTTCTTTCTGATTAGCGATTTCCTTATGATACTTTGCAAAAATAGGTTTTATCTTTTCAATGTATTCTTTTCTTATTTCTTTAATTTTTATATTCAATTCTGCTAACTTTTCATCCCAGACATCCAGTTCAGAATAATCGATATTCCTTTCCTTATTCTTTAATAAAGAATTTCGTTGTTCCAAAACTTTATAATATTCTTGCAAAACATGCATATAAACGGGACTTAATTGACTAATCAATAAATCAAAACTTCTTCTTCTTTCGTTCGGTTCACCTTTAACAAAATTCATATCCTCAGGTGAAAACAAGACAACAAACAAATTACCAAGTAAATCGCTTATTTTGGTTTGCTTTATTCCATTAATTTTAATTTGTTTCTTACTGTTACTGGAAACTATGAAATTAATGTTTTTTCTTCTGCTTTTATCACAAAAAGAAATATCCACAATTCCAAAATCTTCACCAAATTTAACCAATTCAGCATCTTTTCTGCTTCTAAAAGATTTACCTAAAGCACAAACATAAACAGCCTCTAAAACATTTGTTTTTCCTTGTGCGTTATTACCAAAAAAAACATTAGTCGTCGGCGAAAGAAAAAATTCTTTGGTTTTATAGTTTCTAAAATTTTTTAACTTTATACTTTCTATAATCAAAAAGAACTACTCCTCTTTTTTTATTTTAAATTCTAACAGGGAGAACCATATATGTATATTCTTCCCCGTTTTCAGGTCTTATAACACAAGGTGAAATTGAAGAACCAAAATCCAAAATTATTTTTCCGTCATCCACTGCTTTTACCGCATCAATTAAATATTTAGGGTTAAAACCTATTTCTAAATTGTTTCCCACACTTTCAACAATAACCTCTTCCCTTACATTTCCTGATTGAACAGCACATTGAATAATAAGCAGTGAATCTGCAATAGTTATCTTAACAGGAAGTTGCTTTTCATCTCTTGACATAACAGCAGCTCTTTCCAAAGAACTTAAAAAAGTATTTTTATCAACAATAACTCGTAATTCTTTTTCTTTAGGAATAGCTTGTCTGTAATCTAAAAATTCTCCTTCCAATACTCTTGTAAAAGCTATACAATTAGGCATTTCAAAAATACCTTGATTTCTGTTAACACCAATTTTTACAATATCTTCTGTGTCTAAAAGAATTTTAGATATTTCTGTTAAAGTTCTTCCAGGAATAATTGCTTTAAAGTCACCTGAATTTTCATTTATTAATACTTTTGTTTGCAAAGCAAGTCTAAAACCATCTAATGCAACCATATTTAACATGTCGTTTTTCTTCTCTATTAAACAACCTGTAAAAATAGGTCTTGACTCATCTATTCCCACAGCAAATATAGTTTTTCGTATCATTTCCTTTAAAACATTTTGCTTTATTTCGATAGACTGTTCAATATTAATCTCCGGGAAAACTGGAAAATCAGCACTGTTTCCAGTCACTACATTAAATAAAGATCCTTCACACTCTATTATAAGAAGGTTTTGTTCATTTGTTGATAATTCAACGGTACTTTCAGGTAATTTTCTTATTATTTCAGAAAAAATACCTGCACTTACGGTAACCTCACCCTCTTCTTTTACTTCTACATTAAGTTTATATTCTATTCCTAATTCCAAATCAGTAGCCGAAATAGTAAGCATGTCATTTTTTACAATTAAGTGAAAACATTCTAACATAGGCATAGTTGTCTTAGTGGCTACTGCTTTTTGTGCAGCAGTAAGACCTATTAATAAACTTTCTTTTTCTACTAATAATCTCATTTTAACCTCCTTTTAAATGTTATCTAAGCATATAAAAGATAAACATTTTTATATTTATTTTAATATTTAATTGATAATCGAAAAATTCTTTTTTTAATATTATTAAAATATTAAAGAGTAATAATAGTAATAGGTATGTTGATAATGTTGAAAAGTTGATTTTTTTCAATTATAAACGGAATGTAGTAGTTAATAATATGAGGATAAAATGTTATAACTTATCCACATTATAAAATTTGTGTGTGGAAATAAAGTTTTTAACATGTTTTTTACAATATATCAACTGCCACATGTGGATAAATAAAAAACCAGTAATAATGCTAATTGTAGGTTGTGAAAAACCGCTTGATATGCTATTTCTCGTATTGTGGAAACTGTGGAAAATTAAAAGAATATAATCTTCTTGATTTCTTCTACTTTTTTCTTTATGTCCTCGTTTTCTATTACATCTTTAGAAATTTTGTTACAAGCATGTATAACAGTTGAATGGTCACGTTTCCCAAATTCATACCCTATTTTAGGCAATGATAAATTTGCGACATCACGACAAAGGTACATTGCGATTTGACGAGGAACAGCAATATCTGTACTTCTTTTTGCAGATTTTAAATCATCTACTTTTATATTAAAATATTTTGCAACAACTTTTTGAATAAGTTCAATCGTAATATTTTTTGTAGGTGTATTTGTTATATCTTTTAGTGCTATTCTAGCTAAATCGATGGAAAGAGGCTCATTATTAAGATGAGATAAAGCTAAAACTTTATTTAATGCACCCTCTAATTCTCTTATGTTAGAATCAACACGTTCAGCAATAAATGCATTGATTTCATCAGGCACATCAATGCTATCAAGTTGAGCTTTCTTTCTTAAAATTGCAATTCTGGTCTCATAATCAGGTGCTTGTACATCAGCAGTAAGCCCCCATTCAAAACGGGAACGAAGTCTGTCCTCTAAAGGTTCAATATCTTTTGGAGGTCTATCGCTAGATATAATAATTTGCTTATTAGCTTCATAAAGAGCATTAAATGTGTGGAAAAACTCTTCTTGAGTTCCTTCTTTTCCTGCAATGAACTGAATATCATCAACAAGTAAAACATCTACATTTCTATATCTGTTTCTAAAAGCGTTATTACCTTCTGTCGCTTGTTCTTTTATAGCATTAATGAAATCATTCGTAAATTTTTCGGATGTTATGTAAAGTATTTTTTGTTCAGGATTTTGCTGGAGAATGTAATGACCTATAGCATGCATTAAGTGTGTTTTTCCAAGCCCCACTCCTCCATATAAAAACAAAGGATTATATGCTTTTGCAGGAGATTCAGCAACTGCTAAAGACGCAGCATGTGCAAATCTATTATTATTCCCCACAACGAAGTTTTCAAAAATGTAGCGTGGATTTAAACCGGTAGGAGTTTTATCAAAATTCTTTTGTCCTGGAAGCTTTTTTTCTTCCTGTTTTTTAGCCTCTTCAGGTATTAAATATTTTATATCTAAATCTTCATTCCTCACGAATTTAATTGTATTTTTTAATAAATCGTGAAATCTTGATTGTATATTAGTTCTATGAAAATCAGTAGGAATTTCTAAGAATAAAGTACTGTCTTCTATGTAAAGAGGTACAATTGGGGAAATCCAAGTATTAAAGCTAATTTCAGTAACCTCTCCCTTTAGGCAGTCAGTAATTTTCTGCCATTCTGAATCTAAAACTTTTACCATTGTAAACCCCTTTCCAAAAACAGTTTAGATATTGAAAAAAAACATAAAAAAAATTCCAAAGCAGTTAATATGAATAAATTGTGGCAATTTTGAAATAATAACAAGTTATCCACATAGTTATCCACAAGTGTTGATAACGCATAAATACAAGCTTTGAAATCTTTATCATTAGTAATTGTATAAGTTAGAGGGATGTTGATAAATATTGGTCACACCCTCTAATACAAGAATATAAACAATATATCAGAAAGAAAGTTGTTTTTCAAGATAGTTGATAAATTTTTCTTGTGTAAATTATATAAATAAGTTAGAATAATTAAGGTGGAAATAAGGAAGAAAGGAATTGAAAACAATGGTAGACATAAATGATTTAAATCCCGAGCAAAAAGAAGCAGTAAACACAACAGAAGGACCTCTTTTAGTAATAGCAGGAGCAGGTTCCGGAAAAACAAGAGTTTTAACATATAGAATAGCACATTTAATATCTAATATAGGGGTAAAACCATATAATATACTTGCAATAACATTTACTAATAAAGCAGCAAAAGAAATGAAAGACAGAGTTGAAAAATTATTAGAAGAAGATTCTAAAGATATGTGGATAAGTACATTCCATTCATCTTGTGTAAGAATTTTGAGAAGAGACATAGATAAAATAGGATATGACAAAAACTTTGTTATTTTTGATTCATCAGACCAAAAAACATTAATAAAAGAATGTCAAAAAGAATTAAGCATAGACGACAAACAAATATCTTATCAATATATAATAAGTGAGATAAGTAAAGCGAAAAACACATTAGTAACAAGTGAAGAATATATAAAAAAATATCAAAGTGACTTTAGATTAGCGAAAGTCGGAAATGTTTATAAGTTGTATCAAAAAAGGCTATTATCAAATAATGCACTTGATTTTGATGACTTAATAATGAAAACAACCCAATTATTATTAGAAAATCCGGAAGTTTTAACATATTACCAAAATAAATTTAAATATATTTTAGTAGACGAGTACCAAGACACTAACACAGCACAATTTACATTGGTAAGTTTACTAGCATCGGGATACGGAAATTTATGTGTAGTAGGTGACGATGACCAAAGTATTTACGGGTGGAGAGGTGCAGATATGCGGAACATATTAGAGTTTGAAAAAGCCTTTCCGGGAGCAAAAGTCATAAAATTGGAGCAAAACTATCGTTCAACAAGCAATATATTAAACGCTGCAAACGAAGTGATAAAGAACAATAAAGGCAGAAAAAGTAAAAGATTGTGGACAAAAAACGGTGACGGAGAAAAAATCCAGTTTTATAAGGCTGAAGATGAGAGAGATGAAGCTAAAAATATCATAAATAAGATAAAGACAATAAGGGAAGAAGAAAACAGAAAATATAGTGATTTTGGTGTTTTATATAGAACAAACGCACAATCAAGAATAATTGAAGATTATTTAATGAGTGAAGCTCTACCTTATAAAGTTGTAGGAGGTCAGAAATTCTACGATAGGAAGGAAATTAAGGACATAATTGCATACCTAAGGTTAATTTATAACCCTGCGGATTTTATAAGCTTAAAACGAATAATAAACGAACCTAAAAGGGGAATAGGAAAGACTACTATAGATAATATTCAAAACTGTGCAAACCAAATGGAAACATCTGTATGGTCTGTAATTAGTAATATAGAAGAATATCCTGAGATATCAAGAGCATCTAATGCAATAAAAGAATTTGCCGAAAAAATAAAAGAGTTTATGGTGGATGTTAAAAACAATATTTTAGTATCAGAACTTATAAAGAAGATAGTGCAGAACACAGGATACATCAGTGTTCTAGAGCAAGAAGAAACGATTGAAAATCAGACAAGAATAGAAAACATAGCCGAATTTGTTTCAGTAGCGGAGGAATATGAAAGAGAGACAGAAAAACCTACATTGTCAGACTTCTTGGAGAATATTGCTTTAGTTTCAGACTTAGATGAAGAAAATAGTGATGAAAACGGTGAATATATAACATTAATGACACTACATAGTGCTAAAGGGTTAGAATTTCCTGTAGTATTTATTCCGGGAATGGAAGAAGGAGTTTTTCCGGGATATAGATCAATAGGAAATGATGAAGAAATAGAAGAGGAAAGAAGATTATGCTATGTTGGAATAACAAGAGCAAGAGAGAAACTTTATATTTCTTGTGCAAAACGAAGAACTTTGTTTGGAAACACATCATATAACAGACCTTCTAGATTTTTAGAAGAAATTCCAGAGGAATTACTACAGGGATATCATAAATATGAAAAGTTAGATTCAGTATATGAACAAGCAAACGATTATGCATTGCAAAACAGTAATGTTATTGTAAATAAAATAGATAGTAGTTATATAAACAGAATAGGTAAATATAACGGAATGAGTTACAGGAGTGGTAATGAAGTTGCAAAAAGTGCTGCAACACAGGTGCACGCCGACTTATCTGTTTTTGAAAAAGGAAAATTTGTTATGCACAAAAGATTTGGAGCGGGTGTAATAACAAACATTACTCCGGAAAATGATGATTTAATGTTAGAGATAATGTTTGAAAATTCAGGTATGAAACGACTAATGGCTAAATTTGCACAGCTAGAGGTATATGGAAATTAGTAAGGGGGAATTTACTATATTTACAGTAAAAGAACACACACAAACTGAATTAATAGAGAAAAAATCCAGATTTATTGCTAATATATATCCGATTGGTTCAAAAGAGGAGGCTGATGGGTTACTTGCACAAATAAAAAAACAATATTGGGATGCAAGACACAATGTATATGCGTATACATTAAAAGGAAACATAAGTAAATATAGCGATGATGGAGAACCACAAGGAACAGCAGGTTTGCCAGTTTATAATGTTATAAGTGTTAAAAAATTGGAAAATGTTTTGGTAATAGTAACAAGATATTTCGGGGGAATATTGCTTGGTAAGGGAGGACTTACAAGGGCATATTCGAATGTAACAAAAAAAGTAATTGAAGAAGCCCAAATTTATGAAATAATGAACACAAAAAAAGTAAAAATAATCTGCGAATATAACGTAAAAGATAAGGTTTTGTTTGAATTAGAGAAAAATAACTACAAAAAGGAAATTTATTTTAGTGAAAAAATAGAAATTATTATACAGATACCTGAAAGAGATGTAGATAATTTTACAAAAAACATAATAAAAACTACAGACAATAAGATATTAATAAGTTTTTTGTCGTAAAAATACGACTAAAAACCTATATTATCGACAAATTTCACAAGTTTTTTTCGAGGTTAAACAATATAATAAAAATGTGTTTTGACTGCAAAAAAATGAGGAGGGATTTGTGATGGAAAAAACAAGAATACTTATTGCTGACAACAATGATTTTGACGCAAAAAAATTAAAGGATTATTTAGAAACACAAGATGAATTTTTAGTTGAAGAGGTTGTAAAAAAAGGCGATGAGGCTATAACTAAAGTTATAGAAAAACAACCAGATATGCTTATTTTAGATTTAATATTACCAAACATCGATGGAATTGCTGTAATGAGTGCATTAAATAAAATGGGACTTCGTAAAAGACCGAAAATCATAGTAACATCATCTATTTCTCATGAAAAAACCATAAGAGAAGCTATGAATATGGGAGCAGCATTATTTGTATTAAAACCCTTTGATGAGCAAACAATATTAGACAGAATAAAAAGTTTAATGAGAATAAATATAAGAGAAAGGGCAAAAGATATGGTAAATCCCGAAAAAATTGAAAAGACGGTTTCTGTTGAAAAGGATGTTACTGCTATAATGCATGAAATAGGCGTACCGGCCCATATAAAAGGTCACCAATATTTAAGAAGTGCAATCTTAATGGTAGTGGAGAATAGTGATATTTTAAGCGGTGTGACTAAAAGTTTATATCCAATGGTTGCCCAAAAATATAATACAACGCCTAGCAGGGTAGAAAGAGCTATTCGCCATGCAATAGAAGTGGCATGGGGACGAGGTAGACTTGATACACTCCAAAATGTTTTTGGATACACAGTGAATTTGGGAAAAGGCAAACCGACAAACAGTGAGTTTATTGCGATGATTGCAGATAAAATGAGATTAGAAATGAAAGTGTAAAAAAACGCCTTAAACGCAGGATACATTTGCGTTTGAGGCGTTTTTACCTATTCTAAAATTCTTAGCGAGTCTTTGTCTTCTTCTGAAAGTTGATCATAAAAAACATCTCCAACATTTGTGGTGTATAATATTTCATTATCGTTAATGTAATAAGAACCATCATGATCGACATAAAGATGAGGTTTAAAATGCCCACAATTGTATAAGCTGTTAGTAGAATATTTTAATTCAGAATAGCTAGTAATAGGTTTCCAATCATTATTTTTTAGTGGTGCGGTTCCGCCTGGTTGTTCAACACAATCCCCCATAACTTCATGAATAAAGTCAAAATTTTCTTTATATTTTTCCACATATTCATTATATGTAGAAGAATCAGCCGGGTTAACGGCAGGTAAGATTGACTCGAAACCATCATAATCACCAGTATAAGGGCAACAAAAGACCTTTACCTGTTTTCCGGACGGCAATTGTTTTATCCTAGCCTTACAATTCATGCACTTTGCACAACTTGGAGAGTCTGACATTCCAGGTGGTGTAAAGGCTTTTATTATAGAACCTAAAAATTCTGAAAAACCCATTAAAATCACCTCTTAATTTTATTTTTCTTTCTTTTTTTTATTATTTTTCTTATGCCATTAAAGAATCTAAGTAGTACACCTAACATTATAACAGAAATAGCCAAATAAAGCAATACTTTCAATAAAACGAAGAACCAATGCTCCTTTTCGATATCTGTTTTTGCTACTAAGTTTACAATGCCAACTATTTCACTGTTTTCAGTATAAGTTAATGTTCCTAAAACATCTCCTTTTTTAATGGGTGCGACTATTTTGTCATTTAATGAAATAATTTTATCAAACACAGGTGTATCCCCGTTTTCAACTAATACATTTATAGACGAATCTGTTATTAAGTCTAGTGTTTTATTTCCAGATTTCTTTGGGGATATAGTTGTAATTAAGTTGCTTTGTGCTACTAATTGATTATTATGATAATTTTCAAAGCCAAAGTCTAATAAGTTTATTGTATCAAGATAAACGGCAGATTTTCCAACAGGAACAATATTTCCTCCCATAACAACTGAAATTAGTTCAACGCCATCTTTTGAAGCAGATGCAACAAGACAATTACCTGCTTGGGAAGTATATCCGGTTTTTATGCCTGTTGCTGCTTCGTAGTAATATTCTCCAGAAGATAGTAATTTATTAGTATTTATAAAAGTTCTCTTCACATTAGAAACATTAGTTTCCGGCATAACGTATCTTGTTTGGGAAACAATTTCCTTAAACTTTGGGATCTTCATCGCATTATATGCTATTTTAGCTAAATCAGCGGCGGTAGTATAATGCTCATTATCATGCCAGCCACTTGGATTTACAAAGTGTGAATTTGTTGCACCTAGTTTTTCGGCTGTTACGTTCATTAATTCGGCAAAATTAGAAGAAGAGCCTGAAACATATTCGGCGATTATATTAGCAGCATCATTTCCGGATGGAAGTAAAAGTCCAAAAAGAACTTGTTCTAATGTAAGTTTTTCGTTTTCAGAAAAATAAGCAAGTGAACTACCGACAGGTACAGACATAATTGCATTTTTTGTAGGAACTATTTCTGTATTGGTATCACTTATTTGTGTTAATGCTATGTACGCCGTTAAAATTTTTGTTGTGCTAGCAGGATAGGCTTTTTGATTTGAGTTTTTTTCGTATAAAATATCGCCTGTTCTAGCATCAATTAAAATGGCTGAATTGCAGTATACATCAAAGCTTGGTGTTGCTGCAAAGCAAGTATTTATTAAAAGAAAAGAAAAAAGTAACCAAAGTAATTTTTTCATAAAAATTCTCCTATCGACAAAAGTATTGACAAAAAAAGTAAAAAAAGATATATTTTTCTTGGAAGGAAGTGGAAAAATGAAAATAACCAAGAAAACAATGATATTCATAATTTCAACTATATTCTTACTATCGGCATTAGTTTATAATTTACTTTATATTAATAATAAAAAAAATGAAATAATTCAAGAGATAGAAGGAGAAGAGGAGATAAAAATCGTGGAAGAGGAAGTGAAAATGATATATATAGATGTGGGTGGGGAAGTAAATATGCCGGGATTATACTGTTTACCAGAGGGTTCTAGAGTTAATGATGCTATAATTATAGCAGGTGGCCTAACAGAAAAAGCAGACTTATCAGAAGTTAATCTAGCTTATATTTTATCAGATGCATTAAAAATAACAATACCTCAAAAAGAAAGTGAGATAAAAAAGAAAAAAACAATTATTTCAAAAAGCATTAATGTGTCAAGTAATAGTTCTACTGAATCAAGTAAAGTAAATATAAACACAGCAACAAAAGAACAGCTAAAAACCTTGTCGGGTATAGGAGATTCAACAGCTGAAAAGATAATTAAATACCGTGAAGAAAATGGAGTATTTAGCAATATCGAAGAACTAAAAAATGTGTCGGGAATAGGAGAAAGTAAGTACAATAAAATTGTAAACAACATAACTACATAATAAGTTTAATAATAAATCAAAAGCTTATTTTGCTATTGACAGTTTGAATATTATGTTATACAATGTAACAGGTATTCTTATAAAAGGAAGTAGGTGTAAAAATGAAAAGAACATTTCAACCAAATAACAGAAAAATGAAAAAAGTTCACGGATTCCGTTCTAGAATGGAAACAGCTGCAGGAAGAAGAGTATTAAGGAACAGAAGAGCAAAGGGAAGATCGGTTCTTTGTGTATAATTTGTTTAAGTAAAAGGAAAGAAATATACATGGTAACAATTAAAAAGAACTTTGAATTTAAAAGAGTATTAAGTAAGGGGAAATTTGTTAATAGTAACAATCTTGCTATTTATTTTTTCCCCAATAGACTTAATCTTTTGCGTTTTGGCTTTGCTATAGGAAAAAAAGCCGGAAAAGCAGTTGAGAGAAACAGAATAAAAAGAATAATAAGAGAATCTGTCAGATTAACTACGATTTCATTTAACAAAGGGTATGACCTTGTTTTTGTTTGGAAAAATAAAGTCTCTGCTGATAATGTAAAGTATATAGACATAAAAAAAGAAGTAGAGTGCTTATATCATAAAATACAAAAGGAAATAAATAATGAAAAAATTAGTATTAAAAGCAATTAGATTTTATCAAAAATATCTTTCCCCATTAAAAGGAGAAGGGTGTTGCATATATAATCCGACCTGCTCGGAATATACTAGACAAGCCGTAGAAAAGTATGGTGTGATAAAAGGACTTGCTAAGGGTTTTTGGAGAATTTTACGTTGTAATCCTTTTGCTAAGGGCGGAGATGATCCGTTAAAATAATTTCGGAGGTATTTATGGGAGCAATAATGGATATCATAGCCAGAGCTATGGGATGGATTTTAAGGTCGCTATATGATGCCACCTTAAATTATGGATTAGCGATTATTTTATTTACAGTTTTTATTAAGTTGTTATTAATACCGCTTTCATTAAAGCAACAAAGAACAATGAAAAAAACGCAAGAAATTCAGCCGGTATTATTAAAATTACAAGAAAAATATAAAGACAATCAACAAAAATTAGCAGAGGAAATGCAAAAAATATATCAGGATAAAAAAGTGAATCCATTTTCAGGATGTTTGCTTCTTTTAATCCAAATACCTATTATTTATGCGATGTTTTTTGCAATAGCACAACCGGTAAAATTTATGTATCCTGAAATAAAAACTGTAGAAGTTGAGCAAGCTATCGAAAAATATGCTAATATGGGTACATATAAAGAACTGTATTATATAGTGAACGAACGAAAAGACTTGATAAAAACCGATTTCTTAGGATTGGATTTAGGACAGGTTCCTAGTATTGCTAATATTAGTATGTGGGCCACATGGATAATACCTATATTGTCCGGTATAGCTACATTCTTGTCATCGTACATAAGCATGAAACAAACTAAGAGTACGGATGCGTCTAACGAACAAGCAGAGGCCATGCAAAGAAATATGATGATAATGATGCCTTTACTAATCACATACATTTCATTTAAAGTACCACTAGGAATGGGACTATATTGGTTTGTTAATACTGCAATAACAATATTGTTACAAACTTGGATGATAACAAAACTTAATGCAGAAAGTAAAGTGATAGATAAATAAGGGAGGAAAGCCATATGTCAAATTTTGTTGAAAAGATAGGTAAAACTATTGACGAGGCAGTAAAAATAGCATTACAAGAACTTAATACAACAGAAGAGAATGTTGAAATAGAGGTACTTGAAGAGCCAACAAAAGGTTTACTTGGGATAGGAGCAAAACCGGCATTGGTTAGAGTTTCTGTTAAAGAAGAAAAAATAGAAGAAAACAAGGTTGATAAAGTAAATGAAGTAATAAGCAATATTACTTCTTGTTTGGGATTAAACATAAAAAGTAATGTAGAAGATACGGCAGAAGCATTAAAAGTAAATTTGGAAGGCGAAAATTTAGGACTTATTATAGGGTATAAAGGCGAAACACTAGATGCTTTGCAATTACTTGCTAATGTGATAATAAATAAAAATGGAGAATATAAAAGAGTAGAGATTGATGCTCAAAATTATAGAGAAAAAAGAAAGGAAACATTAACGGCTTTAGCACATAAAAAAGCTAGAGATGTTGTAAAATATGGTAAAAATATTACTTTAGAACCAATGACACCATACGAAAGAAGAATAATTCACACAGCATTACAAGATGATAGTAAAGTTACTACTGTAAGTGTTGGTTCGGAACCTTTTAGAAAAGTTGTAATAAAAAAGGCACAGTTATAAATATTGCCGTTTAATACATTTGGGCGGATAGTATCCGCCCATTTTTAGATATTATAAAAAAGAGGAGAATACAATGGAAAAAACCACAATCGCTGCAATTGCTACATCTCCGGGAATCGGAGGAATAGGAATTATAAGGATTAGCGGAGAGGAAGCATTTTCGGTCGTAGCAAATATATTTTGCCCGAAGGATGCTTTTTTTGATGTTAGAAATCCTAGGTCTAATGTAATTAAATATGGATATATCGTTGATGGAGAAAACAAAATCGACGAAGTTTTAGTGTCGTTTTTTAAAGCCCCATATTCATATACAACAGAGAACACAGTAGAAATAAATAGTCATGGTGGAACTGTTGTAATGCGAAAGATTTTAGATAAAGTTATAGAATCAGGTGCAAGGATAGCAGAGCCGGGGGAATTTACTAAAAGAGCTTTTTTAAATGGAAGAATAGATTTGGCACAGGCCGAATCAATAATAGATATAATAACTTCAAAAACTGACAAAGCAAGAAGTGTAGCTATGAGTCAGTTAACAGGATTTTTATCAGAAAAAATAAATGAAATTCAAAAAGATGTTTATGATGTCCTGATCCAAATAGAAGCCGGAATCGATTATCCTGAGCATGAGATAGAAGATGTTACACGTGAAACATTACGAGATGTTTTGACGAAAACGAAGGAAAAGTTAGATAAGTTATATAATTCTTTTGATGAAGGAAGAGTGCTAAAAGAAGGCGTAAGGACAGCAATTTTAGGTAAACCTAACGTTGGGAAATCTTCTTTAATGAATGTACTTTTAAGAGAAGAAAGAGCTATAGTAACTGATATTCCGGGTACAACTCGTGATACGATAGAGGAATTTGTAAATATAAAAGGAATACCGCTTAGAATAATAGATACTGCCGGAATACGAAAGACAGAGGATATTATTGAAGAAATTGGTGTGAACAAGGCCAAAAAAGAAGTTAATGATGCCGATATGATAATTGCTGTTTTTGATGTCTCAAGAGAGTTAACAGAAGAAGATTTTGAAATAATTAATCTTATAAAAAATAAGAAATCTATAATTCTAGTAAACAAAATTGATTTAGATGAAAAATGGAACATATCAGAAATTTTTGGAGATAAAAAAGTGTTTAATATTTCAGCAAAGTCAAAAATTGGAATAGATGAAATTGAAGATGAAATTGAGCGACTTTGGAAAAACAACGATATGGATACAGGAGAAAATGTAATAATATCTAATATGAGGCATAAAAACTTAATACTGGAAGCTAGTAATAGCACGAAAAATGCACTCGAAGCTCTAAAATGCGATTTGCCGGTCGATATGGTGTCTATTGATATAAAATCATTACTAGATAGCTTGGGAGAGATTACAGGGCAAAATGTGAGCGAAGAGACTATAAACGGCATTTTTTCACGCTTTTGCTTAGGTAAGTAATTTTGTGGAGATGATAATATGGAATTTTTTATAGATAATTATGATGTAGCAGTAGTAGGTGCGGGTCATGCCGGGTGCGAGGCAGCTTTAGCATCAGCAAGATTAGGATGTAAGACAATCATTTTTTCAATAAATTTAGACAGCATAGCTAACATGCCATGTAATCCGAGTATAGGTGGAACATCTAAAGGACATTTAGTAAGAGAAATAGATGCTTTAGGCGGTGAAATGGGAAAAAATACTGACAAAACATTTATTCAATCAAAAATGTTAAATACATCAAAGGGCCCGGCAGTATTTTCATTAAGAGCACAAGCCGATAGAAGAAAATATCAAATTGAAATGAAACATACGTTAGAAACTCAGGAAAATCTAGATATTAACCAAGCTGAAATAAGTGATATAGAGATAAAAGATGGAAGAATAATGGCCATAAAAACTGCAAGAGGTGGAATTTATCATGTAAAAGCAGTTGTACTTGCTACCGGCACATATTTAAAGGGAAGAATATTTTTGGGCGATGTTAATTATGAAGGTGGACCCGACGGAATGTTTCCAGCACAATACTTATCTAAATCCCTTATAGATAACGGAATCGAACTAATGAGGTTTAAGACCGGAACACCGGCTAGAATAAATGCTAGAAGTATTAACTTTGAAGAAATGGAAATTCAAGAAGGCGATAAGGAAATAATACCATTTTCGTTTGAAAATGAAAAATTGGATCGTGAACAAATATCTTGTTATTTAACATACACAAACGAAAAAACGCATGACATTATAAAATCTAATATACACCGTTCACCATTATATTCCGGAAATATAAAAGGCATAGGACCAAGATATTGTCCATCAATAGAAGATAAAGTTGTACGTTTCTCAGATAAAGAAAGACATCAAATTTTTATTGAACCTATGGGAGAAAACACAGATGAAATGTATGTTCAAGGAATGTCATCGAGTTTGCCAGAAGATGTTCAATACGAAGTATATCACAGCATAAAAGGACTTGAAAACGCGAAAATAATGCGACCGGCATATGCAATCGAGTATGATTGCATAAATCCTACTCAATTAAAACGTTCACTAGAACATAAAAATATAGAAGGAATGTTTTTTGCAGGTCAAATAAACGGAAGTTCTGGGTATGAAGAAGCAGCAGCTCAAGGTATAATAGCAGGAATAAATGCAGCACAGAAAGTAAAAGGATTAGAACCGGTAATATTGGATCGCTCAGAAGCGTATATAGGTGTATTAATTGATGATTTAGTTACTAAAGGGACGAATGAACCATATAGAATGATGACTTCAAGAGCAGAATACAGATTAATCTTAAGACAGGACAATGCTGATACAAGATTAACACCTGTCGGACATAAGATAGGATTGATTTCTGATGATATGTATAATAAATTCTTAAAGAAACATGAAAATGTTGAAAAAGAAATAAAGAGAGTAAAAGAAACTGTTATTTCTCCTACTGAGGAGGTAAATGAATTATTAGAATCAAAGGGGACGAGTAGAATTACGACAGGTGTTCATTTAGATGAACTACTTAAAAGAACTGAAATTACATATGAAGATTTAAGCAAAATAGACAAAGATAGACCTGAGCTTACAAGAGTGGAGAAAGAACAAGTAGAAGTGCAAATTAAGTATGAAGGATATATAAATAGGCAGTTGGTACAAATTGGACAGTTTAAAAAGCTTGAGAGAAAATTGTTGCCAAAAGAGATAGATTATAACGAAATAAGTGGGCTTGCATTAGAAGCAAGACAAAAGTTAAACAAGCAAAGACCTGAATCAATAGGACAAGCATCTAGAATATCTGGTGTGTCTCCAGCAGATATTTCCGTATTGTTAGTTTGGCTTGCAATGAAAAATAAAAAATAACGGAGGAAATAGAATGAATAATTCTAAAAAGTTAGTTGAAGATGCAAAAAAAATAAATGTTGAATTAGATATGTTTCACGTGAAACAATTTAAAAAATATCAAGAACTATTACTAGATTGGAATGAAAAAATAAACCTAACTGCAATTACAGAAGAAAATGATATTATAACAAAACATTTTATTGATTCTTTAACTTGTTTAAAATATATAGATAACAAGAGCAAAGTGATAGACGTTGGTACAGGAGCAGGTTTCCCCGGCATACCAATAAAAATTGTTTCACGTGAAACAAAACTTACTTTGTTAGATTCGTTAAACAAAAGAATTGTGTATTTAAATGATGTCATAGATAAATTACAATTAACAGGGGTTGAAACTATACATAGCAGAGCCGAAGAACTTAGTAAAGATAAGAAATACAGAGAAAAATTTGATATAGCTACTGCAAGAGCAGTTGCCAACTTAAAAGTTTTATCTGAATATTGTTTGCCATTTGTAAAAGTTGGCGGTAAGTTTATATGTATGAAAGGCTCGGGATATGAAGAAGAAATAAATGAGGCAAAGGCTCATATTGGAAATCTTGGTGGAAAGATATCTAAAGTAGAAGAAATTATTTTGCCTGAATCGGATATAAAGCACACGATAATTATTATAGATAAAATAAGCGAGACACCAAAGCAATTCCCAAGAAGAAAAATAAAGTGAGTTTGAAAAAACATATAAAACACCCTGTGTAAATAAATGTCGCTCCGACGAACTACGTTTTACAAGGTTCTAACCAAATTACCGACCGTCGCTCAAAGTCGACATCCTTGTCGACTTTCGCTCAAAATTTCATCCGCGAAATTTTGACGGTCTTGCCTACGGCAAATTTGGAGAACCGGACTAAAACTCCGTAAAGTCGCTCTATTTATTTACACAGGGTGTTTTATACTTTATAATGAAAACCAATAATATAAAAATGTTTCACGTGAAACATTTTTTTGCATTCTTCTTCCTTTTTAGAAAAAAATATGCTAGAATGTGGAGGAAGATATACGTGATGAAGGGAGATACTTCTATGGGAAAAATTATAGCAATTACAAACCAAAAGGGCGGAGTTGGGAAAACTACAACCGCAGTAAATTTAAGTGCATCGTTAGCTGTTAAAGGGAAAAAGGTATTACTTGTAGACACTGATCCACAAGGAAATGCTACTAGTGGCCTTGGAATTGATAAATCAAAAGACAATAAAAACATTTATTCTGTTATGATAGACGGAGAAACGATAAAAGACTGCATACAAGAAACAAAGATAAAAAAGCTAAATGTCTTACCATCCAGTATTGAACTTGCGGGAGCAGAAATAGAATTGGTTAGCGTTATGGCAAGAGAATTTGTATTAAAAACAGCGTTGGAGGAAGTAAAAGATTTATATGATTATATAGTAATCGATTGCCCACCCTCACTAGGACTAATTACATTAAACTCGCTGTCAGCTGCTAATTCCGTATTAATACCTATTCAGTGTGAGTTCTATGCACTAGAAGGATTGGGTCAGCTTATTAACACAATAAATTTAATAAAGAAAAAAATAAATCCCGAACTTGAAATTGAAGGCATTGTGTTAACGATGTACGAGTCGAGAAGAAAGCTTTCAAAAGAAGTGGCTGAAGAAGTAAAAAAACATTTTAAGGATAAGGTTTATCCTGTGATGATTCCTAGAAATGTAAGGTTAAGTGAGGCTCCAAGTCATGGGTTACCCATTGTTGTTTACGACAAGAATTCCATAGGTACTAAGAGTTATAATGACTTAGCCAGATTAGTACTAAAAGCAAATACAAATAAGGATAAAAAATAAAATGTTTCACGTGAAACATCGAGGAGGAAAAAGATGAAAAAGAGTTTAGGAAAAGGGTTAGATGCACTTTTTGGTGAAGAGATAGAAGAAAAAATAGAGAAAATAGAGGGTAAAAACACTTCTACAGGGATAACAGAGCTAAAAATAACGGAAATAGAGCCTAATACAAAGCAACCAAGGAAAATGTTCGATCAAGAAAAAATAGATAGTTTAGCTGAATCTATTAAAGAAAATGGAATAATGCAACCTGTTGTTGTTTCGAAAACGGGCGACACATATAAAATCATAGCGGGAGAAAGGAGATGGAGGGCTGCGAGAGTGGCCGGCTTAAAAACAATTCCTGTTATAATTAGAAATGATATAGCAGATTCAAAAATACTTGAATTGGCACTAATTGAAAATATACAAAGACAAGACTTAAATGTTTTAGAAGAAGCGAATGCTTTTCAAGTTTTAATGACAGAATACAATATGACTCAGGAAGATGTTTCTAAAGTAGTGGGTAAGAGTAGGTCAGCAGTAGCAAACGTGGTGAGATTATTAAATCTAGACCAAAGAGTTCAAGAAATGTTAAATGAGAATAGGATTTCGGAAGCACACGCAAGAGCAATTTTATCTATTACATCCAATGAAAAGCAATATGAGATGGCATTGCTTATTGAAAAACGCGGAATGACTGTGCGTGATGTGGAAATGTTAATGAGGAGACGTAAAAAAAACAAAAACTCTGATAAAGTTGAAGATATTTTTACAAAGACATTAGAGGATAGTATGAAAGGATATTTAGGTACAAAGGTAAAGATAATATCTAAGTCTAATGAAAAGGGAAAGATAGTTATAGAATATATGTCTAATAGTGATTTGGACAGAATTATGGATATTATAGGAATGGAAAAGGATTATTAATTTTAGGAGGAAATAATTAATGAGTTTTTTTGAGGGAATAATTCAAAATCCGGCATTTATATTTTCACTCTTAATAATAAATACGTTATTGATGATAATGTTTTTGATATGTACTTTAGTGGTTGGAAAATCATATAAAAATTTAAATGCACGGTATTTAGATTTTATGAGTAAACTTGGAAATGGTGAAAATGTAGAAAAAATTCTTTCCGAGTACTTAAAAATTGTTGATGAAATGATGAAAAAATCCAAGAATCACGAAGAGGAAATAATACGTTTAGAAAACAATTTAAAAAAGTGTGTACAAAAAATTGGAATTGTTCGATATAATGCATATGGTGATACAGGAAGTGATTTAAGTTTTACCTTAGCTCTAATGGATTCTGATGATAATGGTGTTGTGGTAAATGGGTTATATTCTAGAGAAAGTTCTTCGATATTCGCAAAGCCTTTAGTAAAAGGAGAAACAAAGTATAATCTTAGTGCTGAAGAAATACAAGCAATAGATATAGCAAAGAGTAGTAGTAATGCCAGATACTAGTCGGTTGAGGAGGAAATGATATGGCAATTGTTGATATTAAAAAGTATAAACGCTATGAACGACAAAAAAGAAAATTTAGTGAATTAGAAAAATTGGATACTATATTAAAGAGACAACTTATGATTAAATGTGGAATGGCTATGATGTACGTTTCAAAAGGAAAAAACAGTGTTTTTATGACGCGTGGAAGACATTCTGAACAGGTCGCTGAGATAGGAGCGAATTTAGCCAGAACTCTCGGTGGGGATGATGAAAAGGCTAGAAGAATAGGAATAGCACATGATTTTGGACATACCACTTTAGCACATAATGGAGAAACAGGATTAGCTAGATTTTTAAATTCACCAGAAGAATTTAAAGAATTTGATGAGTTAAATGTTAGAAGTTTTTTTGACCATTCAAAACATGGTACAAAAATATTAAAAATAACCTGTGCGAGAGCAGGAGTTGAAATTC
This sequence comes from bacterium, assembly GCA_963635575.1. Lineage (GTDB taxonomy): Bacteria > Bacillota > Clostridia > TANB77 > RGIG9151 > RGIG9151. The sequence continues at coordinate 45,962 of CAVHFU010000007.1, forward strand.
CGGACTATCTAATAAATGGCATAGAATCACATTCTTCGGGAAGTAATTCTAAAGGTGTGGTAAACTGTGAAAGTTTTGAAGCAGAATGTATAATGAGAGCTGATAAAATAGCAAGTTCTATATCAGACACGCAAGATATGCTAAAAGCGGGTGTTTTTGATTTATCTGATGAATCATTAAAAGAAGTCCTAGATAATAATGAAGAGGTAAGAAAAACGATTGCTAAGAGAGTGTTTGGAGATTATAAAAATAACGAGGACGATTTTGATAAGATGATAGAAAGAGCAATGAGACTCGGCGGAAAGAATGTTGAGAAACTAAAAGAGCTAAAAAACAACCCTAAAGAAGGTAACGGAGAAAAAATATTGAGAATTTTAGATGAAGTAAAAAAACAAGAGGTTGACAGATATATTGCTCAGATTAAGGTCTTTATAAGATTGAACCCGGAACAACAAAGGGCACGAATGGTAAATTTGATAGTGGACGGTGTGGAAAGAAAGGGTGTAAAAATAGATACGACTCCTACAGAAAATTACAGTCAGAAATACCCAAACGGTCAGTTAGAAGTCACGCCGAACGCCGAGGCGATTTTAGCGGGACTTAGAGGACTTTTAATTGGAATGGAAAACGAAAGAAAATTAGGAAAAATGGGCTGCGAGTTAGACGCTTTAGTCGAGACTTGTGCGAGATATGTATATAAAAACAAGCAAGAATTTGAACACAAATGGCCATTTAGAAATTGGCAAAAGGATGAAACTGGGAAGGAAGTAGGCTGGAAAGAGCAGGTTGCTTATGGAATAGCTCAAATGACGGATAGAAAGTTTAAGGAGTTCTTAAAAAAGCTTATCCAAAGAGAAGATGCAAGAGAAGCGTTTTGTAACGTTAAATATAGAGATCCAAGAGATACGGAATATATGAAAAAGCATAAAGATGTAAAACTTCCATATAGTACGTATGATTTTAGTACAAATGAAAGCATTGAAAATGCATTTGAGGTAGATGTGAATAGAAAATATCAAGAGCCGATGTACATACAGGTAGAAGGGAAACGTGGGGTTAGAGGAGAGCGTGGACTTCAAAAATAAAAAAGTGTTGTGAGAGAACTTGTTTTTGTGATTATAAAATGGTGTAAGATACCAAGAGAGAGTGTAAAATAAAGTGTGTAAGTTGAAAACAATCAAACTTATGCACTTTATTTTTGTTTAATAGTGCAATATAATGAAAGGAGCGAAAAAAGATGGGAGCTGAATTAATGGCAAGAAGAAAGAAAAGAAGTCCTCAAAGCTTGGCAATAGCCCAAGCAATATTAGAACAATACCAACCAAAAACCGCAGAAGATGTACAAGAAGCACTAAAAGATGCTTTTGGTCCACTCTTTGAAGCAATGTTACAAGGTGAAATGAATGCACATCTTGGATATGAGAGTAATAATCATGATTACAAGGATACAGATAACCGAAGAAATGGTTATATAGACAAAACAGTAAAAACAACATACGGCGAAGTACCTATTGCTGTTCCAAGAGATCGAGATTCAACATTTGAACCACAATTAATACCTAAACGAACAAGAGATGTTTCTGGAATTGAGGATAAGGTGTTGGCCTTATATGCGAGAGGTATGAGCCAAAGAGACATTTCTGCAACAATTGAAGATATATATGGCTTTAATGTTTCTGCCGAAACAATTTCAGAAATAACAGACAAAGTACTAGCAGAGGTTCAAGAATGGCAAAATAGACCTCTTAAGAAATTTTATACATTCTTGTTTGTGGATTGTATGTACGTTTCAATTAAGAAAGAATACGATACAAAAAATTATGCAGTGTATACAATCTTGGGATATGATGTTAATTGGATTTATGTCAAGTTTTTAGACACAATTTTTCGAACAGTTTAAATTACTG
>CAVHFU010000008.1:0-44574 GCA_963635575.1 bacterium
TATTTGGGACATTTTCAAAAATTAATATATAGGATTTTATCAAAAATTAATCATATACTATACATATATTTTTACTATTTCACTTGAAAATGTTGTTGAAAAATGTTATAAAAAAGTAAGAATCTTAAAGGGTTCTTATTTTTTTGTAATTTAATTTGAAAGGGGTTTATAGTATGACAAAGTATGTATTTGTAACCGGTGGTGTAGTTTCCGGATTAGGAAAAGGAATAACAGCAGCATCTTTAGGAAGATTATTAAAAGCAAGAGGTTATAAAGTAAAAATTCAGAAATTTGATCCATATATAAATGTAGACCCTGGAACAATGAGCCCATATCAACACGGGGAAGTGTTTGTAACAGATGATGGTGCAGAAACTGACCTGGATTTAGGACATTACGAAAGATTTATAGATGAAAACTTAAGTAAAAACAGTAGTGTAACAAGCGGAAAGATTTATTGGGATGTAATAAGTATGGAGCGTAGAGGAGATTATCTTGGCGGAACGGTACAAGTAATCCCTCATATAACAACAGCCATAAAAGAAAAAGCATATGCAGTAGGAAAAGAAGATAACACAGACATAGTAATAACAGAAATCGGCGGAACAGTCGGAGATATTGAATCACTACCATTCTTAGAAGCTATTCGCCAAATAAGTATAGAAGTAGGAAAAGAAAATGTGGCTTATATTCATGTAACATTAGTACCTTACTTAAAAATGTCCGGAGAATTAAAGACAAAACCTACACAACACAGTGTTAAGGAATTAAGAAATATAGGTATTCAACCTGATGTAATAGTATGTAGAACAGAACATCCCATAAGCAATGATATGAAAGCAAAAATTGCATTGTTCTGTAACATACCTGCTAAGAGAATAATTCAAAACTTAGACGCACCAAGTCTTTATGATTTACCCTTAATGATGGAAAGAGAAGGATTGGCAAATGCAGTTTGTGAAACTTTAGGAATAGAAAATAGAGAGCCTGATTTAAAAGAGTGGATAGAAGTTACTGAAAAGAGCAAAGCTTTAACAAAGAAAGTAAAAATAGCTTTGGTTGGAAAATATGTAGAACTTCATGACGCATATATAAGTGTAGCAGAAGCATTAAAACATGCCGGAATACATTTAGGGACTGAAGTAGATATAGATTGGATAGATGCCGAAAAGGTAACAGAAGCTAATTATAAAGAAATACTCGCACTAGCAGACGGAATATTAGTTCCGGGTGGCTTTGGAAACAGAGGAATAGAAGGAAAAATATTGGCTGTAAAGTATGCTAGAGAAAACAATGTACCATTCTTAGGAATATGCTTAGGAATGCAAATGGCAGTTATTGAATATGCTAGAAATGTATTAGGGTTAACAGACGCCAATAGCTCAGAAATAAATCCTGAAACAACAAATCCTGTAATTCATATAATGGAAGACCAAAAGTATATAGAAACTAAGGGTGGAACAATGCGACTTGGTAAATATCCTTGCAAGATAAAAGATAATACATTTATGAAGGAAGCATATAAGACAGACTTAATAGAAGAAAGACATAGACATAGGTATGAGTTCAATAATGAGTATAGAGAAAAAATTGAAAATGCCGGAATGAAAATTTCAGGAACATCCCCTGACGATTTATTAGTAGAAACTGTAGAAATACCTACACATAAATGGTTTGTTGGAGTACAATATCATCCGGAATTTAAGTCAAGACCAAACAGACCACATCCATTATTTTATGAGTTTGTTAAACATGCTATTAATTAGATAAATTAGTAAAAAAGCAAAGAGTAGAAAAATACAGACAATATCAGATTTTCTACTCTTTTTGTTTTGCTGTTGCTGTTGCTATTTACTTAAGTATGAACATTAATCCAGTTCAATATGAGATAGTTGTTCTGCTTGACATAAAAAGTGAAGAGGTGTATTATATAAAAGCAAAATTAAACAAGAGATAAGCACGTTTGTTTGTGCTTAAAACAATTCTACCAACTATGGAGGAGAATACTATGAAGAAATGTGTAATTTGTGGAAGAGAAATCCAGACTAAGGTAGATCTTGCGACTGAGATTTTTGCCGTTAGCTTAAAACCTTGCATTTGTAGCGAATGTGTAATGGGACTGTTTGACAAGTATTGTCAGATGGATGAAAACATCAGCCAATTTAAGGTGTGTTTCAGAGTAGCAGTCAGGACGATTGTAATGTATTATCCGGAAGAGTGGAAAGATAGCATCGAAGATTATGTGATTGCAGAACTTAAAAAAGGATATGCAATGTTAGGGGACGACTTAAGCGAAACAAAGGCTAAAGAGATGATAGATGAGCTAAAAATGAAAATTGAAGACGATCCTGAAAAATATGAACTGGTTCGGGAATATTATGAGACTCATAATGACATCGACGATGAAGAAAAAATTGCCATGAAAAGCATGGAGAATGTGAAAATTGACGACATTGCAGACCTTCAAGCCAAGTTTAGAGAAGTAATTCCCCAAGTCAAGCAATTGATAAAGGGGCAGGATATGGCAGTAGAACAAATCGGAAGAGTGTTTTTGCACAATCAGCAATGTATTAAGTATAATACCGAAAATCCAATGCAACCCAAAATCCTAAAGCAAAACATGATACTTGTAGGACCTAGTGGTACAGGGAAAACCGCGACCATCACAGAGTATTGCAGATTGCTGGGATTGCCATATGTTATCGCCGACATGACTAACTACACTCAGGCAGGTTACCAAGGTGCATGTATAGAAAGCATATTTGCGTCCCTCATTCGTGAAGCCGGTGGAGACATCGAACTTGCACAAAAGGGAATAATCATAATGGATGAAGCCGATAAAAACGAAAATAAGGAAAGTAGAAATGAAATCGACGTTGGCGGAAAAGGTGTTATAGATTCGCTACTAAAAAAGATCGAAGGCTGTAAGATCGAACTCGGAAAAGGTCAGGTATTCGATTCAACCAATACTACATTCGTAGCAATGGGCGTCTATCCGAGACTTTATGACATTAGAAAAGAGAGAATGACAGGAAAAAGGGCGATAGGCTTTGCAGCGTCTAGCAACGAAGTAAAAGACTATGGAGAATTTATTTCTGATGATTTCGTAAAGCATGGCTTTACAAAGGAATACGTAGGAAGATTTTCTGCCATTGTTGAGATGAAAGACTTGACAGACGAAATTTTCAGCGACATTTTAAGAAACTCTAAGAATTCAGCGTATCGTCAGTATAAATCTATGCTTGACTACTTCTATAATGTAGAACTGGAAATAACCGAAGCCGGTGAAAAGAGCATCATCGAGCAAGCAAGAAAGTATAATACCGGGGCAAGAGGACTTCATAGATGTATTTCCAAAATACTCGAGAAGGTCGAAACAGATTTTATGCTAAGAGACGTAGGATGTAAGAAAGTCATAATCGACGAAAATAATGAAATAAGAATGGAGTAATAGAAAAAGAGGCCTAGCCGCCTCTTTTTTCTTTTATCAAATTCTCCATAATAGAAATCGCGTTAGTAGCCGCACCTTTTCTTAAATTATCCGCAACAACCCACATATTAATTCCACTCAGTACACTATAATCACGTCTAATTCTTCCAACAAAAACTTCATCATAGCCTTCTGCAAAAATCGGCATAGGATAAACATTTTCAGCCAAATTATCTTGGACAACAATTCCGGGAGCATTAGATAAAACATCAAAAACCTCGTTCATCATAAAACTCTTTTCGAATTCAACATTAATAGACTCACTATGACCATGAAAAACAGGAACTCTTACAGTAGTAGCAGTAATTTGAATATTAAAATCATTTAATATTTTTTGAGTCTCGTTAACCATCTTCATTTCTTCCTTAGAATAACCATTTTCCAAAAAAGAATCTATATGAGGAATACAGTTCCCAAAAATCTGGTAAGGAAATTTCTCAGTAGTTTTTATTCCCTCAACTCCATTTTTCAAATCCATATAACCTTTAAGCCCCGCCCCGGATACAGCCTGGTAAGTAGAATACACAATACGCTTTATATGAAAAGCATCATGTAGAGGCTTAAGAGCCACAACAGCCTGGATAGTAGAGCAATTAGGATTAGCAATAATACCATGATTATTAAAAGCAGCCTCCATGTTAACCTCAGGCACAACTAAAGGAACATCCGCATCCATTCTCCAAGCACTACTATTATCTATAACGGTACAATTATGTGCAGCAGCAATCGGAGCATATTTTTTAGATATATCTCCACCGGCAGAAAATAAAGCAAAGTCAAAACCGGAATCGAAAGAATTTTCATTTAACTCATTAAAAATATATTCTTTCCCCAAAAAAGTAACAGACTTACCGGCAGAACGAGCAGAAGAAAACAAAACGTATTCATCAATATGTAAATTCTTCTCCTCTAAAACTTTTAAAAACATTCTTCCAACCATACCACTTGCACCAACAATAGCAACACGCATAAAAACCTCCATTCTGACAATAAATTGTCAACACAAAAAATAATTAAACCTCCATGATTAAATAATATGAAAAGAAACGTAAAAAGGTTAACAAGTGACATTGATATAAAAATTCAAGTATAAATTTAGTCTCAAATACGAATAATTAACATAGGTGAAATTTATGTACACATTTAGAGAAATTGGAATTGTATTTTTAATCGGCGGAATAGGCTATGGAATAATGGAAATTTTATTTAGAGGATATACACATTGGAGTATGTTAGTAACAGGCGGAATATGCTTTTTTATATTTTATTTAATAAATTTTAGTCTTGAAACTCATAATTTACTTATAAGATGCATCTTCTCCACACTAATAATAACCACATTAGAATTTATAGTAGGTTATATCGTAAACATAGTGTTAAAATGGAATGTATGGGATTATTCGCATATGCCATATAACATAAAAGGGCAAATATGCCTAGGCTTCTCGGGAATATGGTTAATACTGGGAATACCTATGACAGTTTTATCGGATAAACTCAGAGAAATTCTGTATTTTAGGTAATAAATTAGCCGTAACTGTTGCAAAAACAAAGCTTTTATGGTAACATAATAAGGTACGAATATCCACATATGAAAAAAGAGATTTTTTTCTCTTTTGAACGAACCAAGGAGGTTTATATGAAACGTTTCCTCAAAGTTGCCCTTGTTGTAGTTTCGGTAATAACCGGAGCAATAGTGATGCTTATGGCTTTTACCTGTTGGTTGCAAAAGCAACTTGATGAAGTTTTTGGGAACATAAATCTTGACTTTGAAGAGGAGGAAACAGGCGTGGTGCCTGAAGTTGTAAAAAGCAAAAGTGAAGGAGGTTAATATGGCAATTGCAACATTGATGACTTTTTTCGTAGTCGCCTTTTGCATTCAAGTATTAGATGCTATATCTAAAGGGTGGCTTATGGATAAAGGCCTTGAAATTGTCAGATTGGTAGAGATAGTGTGTAAAGTAACAGCCACGTTAGTGATTGCTACGTTATTAATATCAATCATATTCCACCGAATTGTATGAAACTGGGAGATAGAAAGCTGAAAAGTTTTCTATCTTCTGTTTTAATTATACGTTTTAGTGTGTTTTTGAAAAATGGTAACTTGTAAAAGTAATTTCTATTTCTGAAGTTAACTTCCATATGTAAGATAACTGTCCATTTTATAGGCGTTTTCTTTATAAATATACAAAATTTCAAAAAAGGTATTGACTTTTTCCCTGACAAGGGGTATCATAGTAAATGTCTTAAATAAATGCGGGTGTAGTTCAATGGTAGAATCTCAGCCTTCCAAGCTGATTGCGTGGGTCCGATTCCCATCACCCGCTCCAATTAAAACCGTGTGATTTGTTCACACGGTTTTTTAGTTTATTCACACCAATCTATCCCTTCACATAAACTATAATGAGGTGAAGATGATGGAAGAAGAAAACCAAATAGAGCTTTACTGTTCAGAAGAAGAGTGCATAACAAAAGCATATCAATCTGCAAATGTATGTTTACCTATAACAGTTACACCATTCGCTAATGTTGGTGAAATTAAGACCGAATGTTGTGGTGATGCAATAATATCTAGGGACGATAAATGTTGCAAGGGAGCTCCAAACAAAAGTTGCAGATTTACAATAACCCAAAAGATAAAAGTAGAAATTCCGGTAGAGTTTGGTGCTAACACAAACGTTGGTGGAACCTTTATAGATTGCGATTGCACGAGGGAACAATAAATATATTTTTTTTAGATGCTGCCTAATTATAGGTAGCATCTTTTTTGTGTAATTATCATATGTTAAAAATGAATTTGAATTCATTATTGACAAATTTGTCGAAATATCGTATAATATAAAAATGAATGGAGGTTCATTTTTATGCAAACATTAAAAGAAGAAGTAAGAGAAAAAATAATGCGAGCGGGTTCTGTACTATTTAAGACCAAAGGGTTTGAAAATACATCTATGAAAGACATTGCCCAAAGTGCGGAAATTAGTACAGGAAATATTTACAGATATTTTCTTACTAAGCATCATTTACTAAGTGAACTGCAACAGGAAATGGAAAAGGACCTTGAAGATTTTTTTATGAGTATTCCTCTTTCATATGCCGAATTAAATTCAGAGGTATCTTTTAAGATTATAAAAGATAAGGTTATGGAACTCGCTACAACTAAAGGCGAAGAACTTGATATGATGTTTAAATGCGTGGATCAAGGGTTATTTAAGGATTTTAAAAATAAAATTTTAGAAATGTTTACGGAAAAATTCGGGAAAATAGCTGAAAATGCAGGATGTGGGAATGTAGATAAAGTTCTTTGTGGAGCTATGGCACGTTCCTTGTTTGAAGGATTTTATTATATAGTAAGGGAAAATATACAAAATGTCGAAAAATTAGATAGAAATTTAGAGATCTACTATAAATTATTATTAGTAGATTTAGATAAAAGAATTTTAGGGGTGCTTAAAAATGATTGATAAAATAGCAAGATTTATAGTTAAACAAAGGACAAAGATTGGAATCTTTTTTGTAGTATCTCTTGTGATTTCAATAATGTTAATTCCAAGTGTTGTATTAAACTATGACTTATCTGAATATGTGCCAGATTCCGAACCTGCAAAGCGGGGGCTTAATATAGTTGAAGAAGAGTTTGGAATGAACGGTGTTGCAAGAATTATGATTAATAACGTAACACTTGTTCAAGCGAAAGAATACAAAGATAAAATCGCTGCAGTTGAAGGAGTTGATACTGTTTTATGGCTAGATGATGAAACAGATCCTTATCAGCCTGTGGAATTCATAGACCAAGAAATATTAAATGATTATTATAAAGATGGTTCGGCGATGATTGAGGTTCTATTTACTGAGAATGAATATTCAACATTAACAAGTAAAGCAGTAGATGAAATTAAAGCAATTATCCCGGAAGATAGCAATATCATAGGTTCTGCGGTAGATACAAAATCAACGCAAGATACGGTTAAAAAAGAAGTTTCGGTGGTTATGGTTATATTAGTTCCGGTAGTAATTTGTATTTTACTATTAACAACCACATCATGGTTTTCACCAATATTGTTTATGGCTGTAATAGGGACATCAATATTCCTTAATATGGGGACAAATGTTATATTCAAGCACGTTTCGTTTATTACATACAGTATAACGGCAGCGTTGCAATTAGCAGTTTCTATGGATTATTCAGTTTTTATGCTACATCAATTTGAAAGAGAAAGAAAAAATATTGAAAATCCGGAAGAAGCAATGGTTGAAACAATAAAAAATGCTATGTCATCAATTACTTCTAGTGCTATGACAACCGTTGCAGGATTTGTTGCACTTGTATTTATGGGTTTTACGATTGGTGCCGACATGGGATTGGTATTTGCGAAGGGAATTGTATTTAGTTTATTAACAGTTATCTTTGGTATGCCATATTTAATCTTAAAGTTCTATCCAGTAATAGAGAAAACAACGCATAAATCTCTAATGCCTGATTTTGAAGGTATGGCACGAGGTAGCGGAAAACTCTCAAAGGTAATCATAACATTAGTAATAATTTTGGTAATTCCTTCATACATAGCACAAAATCAAAACAGTTTCTTATATGGCTCAGCTTCATTTGGTGGCGGAGAAGGAACACAAGTTTATGAAGATGAAAAGCAGATCGTTGCAAAGTTTGGAAGGAGCAATCCTATAATTGTGCTTGTTCCAAGAGGAGATTATATAAGTGAAAAAGAATTGGCAGAGGAATTAGAAGACTTGCCGGTAGTAAAGAAAGTTCAAACTTTGGCTAACTTAGTTCCTGAAGGAGCTCCGGATAGCTTTATTCCTAAAGATAGTTATGATAAATTTAGAACAGATAAGTATACAAGAGTTGTTGCGTATGTAAGAACAGCTTCTGAGAGTGAATTGGCGTTTGATACCGTTAATAAAGTGACATCAATAGTTGAAAAATATTACGGCGACAATTATGAGTTGACTGGTGTAATTCCTATAACTATGAATATAAAAGACATCGTAACAAAGGATTACAAAGTTGTTAATTTAATTTCAATAGGTGCGGTTATGTTGATATTACTACTAACATTCAGATCATTTATTTTACCGATACTACTTATACTTGTTATAGAATCCGGTGTATTTATAAATATGGCAACACCATATTTCGCGGGTTCTTCGATGATGTTCTTATGTTACTTAATAGTTAGTTCAATCCAATTAGGCGCAACAATTGACTACGGAATTTTGATGACAAATAACTACTTGGATAGCAGAAGAACAATGGATAAGAAAGAGGCAGCAATTTATGCTGTTAAAATAAGTACTCCGGCATTGTTAACATCAGGAAGTATATTAGTGTGTGCTGCTTACTTATTAAAATATATATCTACAATTTCAGCTATTTCTGAAATGGGTAGCTTAATTGGAAGAGGTGCATTACTTAGTTTAGCACTTGTAATATTCTTTCTACCGCCAATACTTACAATGTTTGATTCTTTAATAGAAAAGACAATGTTGCCGGAAGAACATAGAATTCATATCGGCAAACACATAATTGCAATCGGAAGAAGAGTACATGATGTAGCTAGCAGGAATGAAAAAATTAGAAAAATGAACGAAAGGATAGCAGTGAAGATGTCGAGTGATATTGAAAACTTAAGACGTCGAGTGAAGGAAAAAGAGCAAAAGAATAATCAAAAGAAAGTTAATAAATTAAATAAAAAGATTGAAGAATTAGAAAATGCAAAGAAAGCAATAGAAAGGGGCGAATACAGATGAGAAGATTTTTAGCAATTTTTCTTGCAGCAATAGTGGTGATAATGAATAGCGTAGCTATTGCAGCACCTACTATGAATAAAACCGAATCTGTATATGTTAATTTAGATTATTATGGAGCAGTAGACCAAATACACGTGTCAAATGATTGCGTACTTACAGGTCAAGATGAAATTGCAGACTCAGGAGTATATGAAAGTATAACGAATCTTACAAATAGAACAGAGTTAAAGAATGTCGATGGGAAAATAGTATGGAATGTAAGTGGATTAAAGAGATTCGCATACAACGGAAAAGTAAGCAATGATAATGCAAAGAATGTTCCTTGGACATTTGAAGTAAGTTATAAGTTAAATGGTGTAGAAACAAGAGCTGAGGAATTGCTTGGTAAAGCAGGCTTAGTTGAAATGATAATCGATATTAATGCAAATAAAGAAGCAAAGGAATATTACAGAAATAATTATATGCTTGAAGTTACAGGCTCCTATGATTTAAATAAGTATTTAAGTGTTGAATCTGATGAAGCAATGTTTGTTACAACAGGTAGAACAAAAACTTTAATGTATATAGTATTACCTGGTCAAAGCACAACATTACATATAAAAATAGGTTCGGAAGACTTTGAAATGGATGGCTTAACTTTTGCGATGGTTCCGATAGAAGGAAAGGCACTAGAAAAGATAGGCGATATTGTGGATGATAAGAAGAGTATAGAAGATGCAATGGATGCGTTAAATGCCAGTGCAGACACAATACTTGATGCAATGAGTGGAATGCAAACAAACCTAAATGGCATAAGTTCTGGAGTCTCTAAGGTACAAGACGGAACAAATGAGCTTCACGGATTAGCAGGAAAAAGAGATGAAGACATCGCTAAAGCAAAAACAAGTTTAGAAAATATGCAAGGAATAATAACAAGTCTTCAAGGAGATTTAGATAATGCAATTGACGGAGCTAATAATTTAACAGATATGTTAGAGGAGCTTCAAGTAGAATTTAAAGCAATAGACAAGACAATGAAAAATGTTCAAGATAATTTATCTGATATTGAGGAAGCTATTGAGGACTTACCGGATGATTTAGATGATATTAGTAAAACAGTTGATATAACTGCCGCATTAGTTGGAAACTTTAGAGATTTGTTAAAATCTGAATTAGCAGGAAAACAAGTGAATGTTACCGGATTAGAAAACAGTTTGAATAAAATAGCTCAAAATGCCGGTGAACTTTGTGTTATGAATGGAGTAGACCCTCTAGGAAGTGAAGCACCAGATTTGACGGAAAATCCGGCAGGGGCAAGGGCGTATGAAATTGTTCAGGATTTAACTTCAGTAAAAGAAACACTTCAAGAAGTAAAAGAAATAATGAGTGATACAACAAATGCGTCATCAAGTATGCTAAGTAACTTAAGCAAGTTACAATCTAAGCTTGGAATTATTGCTGATATGATTGATGGTGATGACGGTGAAATAATAATAGATGCTGTAGAAAATATTGATGACTTGGTAGCAAAGTTAAGAGAAGTATTAAATACAGCAATTAAATACAATGAAAAAGCTATTGAAGATAAAGAAAATTTACCTTTAGCATTGGAAAATATGAAGAAAATGTTAGGTGAATTAAAAGAAGCAGATAATGTAGCTGTAAGCTTACTTAGCACGGCACAAGATGCATTAAAAATATTAAGTGGAAAATTATATGAAGGTTCAGACGAATTAATGTCAGGAATAATTGGTGCTACAAAAGACCTAGAGAAAATAACAAATCAAAGTAATAGTATTAAAGATTCTAAAAATACAGTAAGAGATGTAATAAAAGATGATTGGAATGAAATTGAGGATAAAACAACTATATTTAACATAGATGTTAATGCTAAACCACAATCTTTCTTATCAGATGAAAATGAGACACCAAACAAAGTACAATTTATGTTAAAGACACAAGATATAAAAGAAGTAAAAGCACAAGAAGTAGACTTAGAAGTTAAAGATAATACAGGAAACATATGGACTAGAATTTGTGCAATACTTGAAAAAATGTTTGGTTGGATAATAAAGATATTTAAAAAGTAAAAAAGGTGCAGGCTTTACAGCCTGCGCCTTTTTATATACCTAAAAGTATATATCAAACTTAAATTCCGTTATCACGCTTAAAATCACCTTTTATCATAACTGCACCGGTAGCCTTAGAAGTTATTCCTCTACCATCAGATTTAGGCACAATTAATAAATGGTTGTTGCTAATTTCTTCATCAGTAACTAAATCACGTCCGGCAGTTACATCTGATATACCACCGCTGACACTTCCTATAGCAGTAAATTTACCGGAGCGAACAATTATTTCTGTTCCGGCTTCACAAATTATACTTTCATTTTCGTTTACATTAATAACTTCAAAAGATGAAGGAGCTGCAACTCCTTTATCTTTAATTTCTTTTACTGTTTTATCAAATGAAGTCTTTAATTCGTCAAATTTATCAGTTAAATCTTTTGAAAGTGTGTTAGTTATGCTGCCTTTTAATTCCTCAATTTTGTTTTCAAAATAACTTAAAGAGATTAGAGGGTCTTTATCACTACCCGGGTCAGCAGCAAATGCTAAAAACATCCATCCAAAAGTTAAAGTCAAAGTTAATAAAATGATAATGTTTCTCTTGTTCTTTAGAAAATTCATCATATGTACCTTCCTTTCTATTCTTCTTCTAATCCTAAGCTAATTTCAATAGCCTCGTTCACTCTATTCATTAAATGGTCGTTTAAATGGCCTATTCTCTCTTTTAAGCGACGCTTATCTATAGTTCTAACTTGTTCCAATAAAATTACAGAATCTTTTGATAGACCGTAGTCGTCAGCATCGATTTCTATATGAGTAGGCATTTTTGCTTTATTAATTTGAGAGGTAATTGCAGCAGCAATTACAGTGGGACTGAACTTATTGCCCACATTATTTTGAACGATTAATACCGGTCTAACTCCGCCTTGTTCAGAGCCTACTACCGGACTTAAATCAGCGTAGTAAATGTCTCCTCTTTTTACAATCACAAAATTCACACTCCGTATAAGAATTATTTGCATTTGGCGGTGAGTTCAATCTCATTCGCCCTAATACAATTATTTCCTAAACGGAAAAGAATTATTCAATTCGACCAATATTAGTTTAACACAATAGATATAATATAGTCAATTATTAAGGTTATAAAGATTTGAACTCATTATATATTATGTTTACTTTTGCGGTACCGTTCTTGACAAAATAGGTTAGAGACGCAGGAAGATTATTTTCAAAATACAAGGTGGCTGAATATAAATAGCTATTATTTTCAGGTAAAATTAAAGATATTTTATTCTCTTCTGTTGTTATATCTTTTGATGATTCTGAATTGAAATATGTATTAATGAAATAAGATAGAAAGAGTGGGTTTGTGTTAATTTCAGGGTAGTTTAGAGACGTAGATGAAATTCCAAGAGGTTCAGACGATATGTTTAAAATATTTTTATCAAAACTCACCTTGAAATTATCATCATCCAAAAATTCCATAGAATATGTGCCTACTGAGTTGTATGCTTGTAAAGCAGTATATTCAGTGGTATTTTTGTTAGAAAAATAGGTTATGTTCATTTTACATGTATAGTTTTTTATTGATAAAAGTATATCATTTGGAGCGATAACTTCTTGTTTTGGTGCACAAGAAGTTAGAAAAACAATTAATAAAATAATAATAAATTTAATCATAGTAAATTATCCTTCCCAAACATATTTTTAGATTAATATATGAGGAGGAAGGATAATTTATTAGCTGACTAAGAAATATTGCCAAAATATCTTTTATCTAAACTTCTATATTGAATTGCCTCTAGGATATGGGATTTTTGTATTTTATCTGAACCGGCTAAATCTGCAATTGTGCGAGTAACTTTTAATATTCGTGAGTATGCTCTTGCTGATAGATTTAATTTTTCAAAAGCAATTTTTAATATGTTTTCACAATCACTATCTAAAGTACAGTATTTATTAATTTTTTTAGCAGTAAGCTGCGAGTTAGAAAAAATATTATCGTTTTTAAATCTGTGCAATTGAATTTCACGTGCCTTGTTAACTCGTTCTTTAATTTTTTCTGAGCTTTCAGGGGTAAGTTTGTCATTTAATTCATCATATTTAACGGTAGGGACTTCGAGTTGAATATCAATTCTGTCTAAGAGTGGACCGGATATTTTACACATATAGTTATGAATTTGTTTAGGAGTACAAGTACAAGAGTTTTGGGTACTTCCGTAATATCCGCAAGGACAAGGATTCATAGAAGCCACAAACATAAAGTTGGCCGGATAAGTGTAAATTCCATTTGCTCTTCCGATAGTTATAACTCTATCTTCAAGAGGTTGTCTAAGTACTTCTAAGGCATTTTTTTGAAATTCGGGTAACTCATCTAAGAATAGAACACCGTTATGTGCAAGGCTTATTTCACCGGGTTTGGGTACTTTCCCTCCTCCGACTAAAGAAACGGACGAAACACTATGATGTGGACTCCTAAATGGTCTGGTAGTAAGAAGTGAAAAGTCATTAGATAGTAAACCAGAAATACTATAAATTTTAGTTACTTCTAAAGCTTCTTCAATTGTTAAATCTGGAAGAATGGTTGGTATTCTGTGAGCCAGCATAGTTTTTCCGGAGCCGGGTGAACCGATTAAAAGTACGTTATGATTTCCGGCGGCAGCAATTTCTAAAGCTCTTTTTGCCGTTTCTTGTCCTTTCACTTCTGAAAAATTTATTTCATATTTTTTTGAATTTGAAAAAATTTCTTCCACATTACAAGAGGGAGAAGGTAGAGGCGTCCCATTGGAAAAGTACGAAATTATATCATTTAGGCTATTTGCAGTTAATATTTTTATATTTTCTATTACACTAGCCTCTTTTTCATTTCCTTCCGGTATGATTAGGCAATTTATTTTATTTTTTGAGGCACATATTGCCATTGGTAAAATACCTTTTATGGGATTTATTTTCCCATCTAAAGATAATTCTCCTAAAAAGCAGTAATCATTAAATTTTTCGGGATTAATAATGCCCATTATGGCTAGAATTGACATTGCAATTGGCAGATCAAAAGTCGCACCTTCCTTTTTGGTATTAGCAGGCGAGAGGTTTAAAATGATTTTGCCGTAGGGAAATTGCAAACCTGAATTTTTTATTGCAGATGTAACTCTTTCTTTAGATTCTCGTATAGATGCGTCCGGCAAACCCACTATTTCAATTCCGGACAAACCACTAAGTAAAGTGGCTTCTACATTTATAATATAACCATCTAGTCCATTTAAACCGATAGTTCTAACTTTAGCAAACATTTCTATCACTTCCTTATTATGGATTATATTACACAATTTGCAAATTTGTCAATATTTTTAAATGGAATATTTATGCCTTGACAGTTGTTTTTTTTAATTGTAGAATTGAAGAGTAAAATTGTAAAAGCGTCAATGAAACTTTTTGCAAAAATTTGCTATTAATATATATAAAGAAAAATACGATATAAATATGTTAGCAAATTCAAAAAGTGAATTTGAAAATTATTTTCGAGGATATATTTTTCGCGTAAGCGATTTGTACTTTGAAAATTGAAGATTGGGAGGGAATAAGATGGAAACTGGTATAGTTGTTTCTATCTGCCTTATTGTTTTTGCGGTGGGAATCGCAATAGGATTCTTTATACGCAAAATGATTTCTGAAGCCAAAATTGGCTCTGCTAGAAAAGAAGCTGAGTCAATTATTGAAGATGCGAGAAAAACTGTTGAAAACGAAAAAAGAGAAATGTTACTTCAAGCAAAAGAGGAAATACACAAGAATAGGGTAGAATTAGAAAGAGAAATCAAAGAAAGAAGAAATGAAATGCAAAGACTCGAAAGAAGAGTTTTGCAAAAAGAAGAAGGATTAGATAAAAAATCCGAAAGTTTAGAACAAAAAGAAGAACAATTGGCTAAAAAGATTAAAGAAAATCAAGAGCTAAAAGAAGAATTAGAAGAAAACATTAAGAAAGAACAGGCTGAACTTGAAAAAGTTGCCGGAATGACAGCTGAAGAAGCTAAGCAAATGCTTATTAAAAACATTGAACATGAAGTTAAGTTAGAAACTGCATTAATGATAAAGAATGCGGAAATGACAGCTAAAGAAGAAGCTAATAAAAAGGCTAAAAACATTATTGCTACTGCAATTCAAAAGTGTGCTGCTGACCAAGTGGCAGAACATACAGTGTCGGTAGTTGCATTACCTAATGATGAAATGAAAGGTAGAATTATTGGTAGAGAAGGAAGAAATATCAAAGCGTTAGAGACTCTAACAGGAATTGATTTGATTATAGATGATACTCCTGAAGCAGTTATTTTATCGGGATTTGACCCGGTAAGACGTGAAGTTGCAAGAATTGCACTTGAAAAGTTAATTTTAGATGGAAGAATTCATCCTACAAGGATTGAAGAAATGGTAGAAAAGGCGCAAGCCGAAGTGGAAGACATTATGCGTGAAGCCGGAGAAGAGGCTTGTTATAGTGTAAATGTTCACAATTTGCATCCTGATCTTGTAAGATTACTTGGAAAATTAAAATATAGAACGAGTTACGGCCAGAATGTATTAATACATTCTATCGAAGTAGCTCATATAGCCGGACTTATGGCGTCTGAATTAGGTTTAGACCCAGAAATGGCTAAACGTGCAGGGTTATTACACGATATAGGTAAGGCTATAGACCAAGAAATGGAAGGATCACACGTACAAATCGGTGTTGACTTGCTAAAGAGATATAAAGAATGTCCTGAAATATTAAATGCAGTTGAGGCACACCATGAAGATGTTGAGCCTACATCTATTACTGCTATTTTAATTCAGGCTGCTGACTCTATTTCTGCAGCACGTCCTGGTGCTAGAAAAGAAACTTTAGAAGCATATATCAAGAGAATTGAAAAAATTGAAGAAATTACAACATCATTTAAGGGCGTTGATAAATCATTTGCAATTCAAGCAGGTCGTGAAGTTAGAATTATAGTAAATCCTGAAGATATTTCTGATGCAGAGATGACATTACTTGCTCGTGATATAGCTAAGAAGATTGAAGCTGAAGTAAGTTATCCTGGTCAAATTAAAGTAAATATTGTTCGTGAAACAAGAGTAGTAGATTACGCAAAGTAGTCATAATTACAGGCAACGGTAATCCGTTGCCTTTTTTATGCTCCCATAGTTTAATGGATAAAATGGCAGATTCCGATTCTGCAGATGTAGGTTCGATTCCTACTGGGAGTGCCAAATTAATTGTTAGAGAGGAAGTGGAATAAATGAGATATCCACGTAATTTAAGAATTGGAGATAGTATAGGAATATGTGCACCATCTTGTGGAATAACAGATGAGAAGAAAATAAAAAGATTAGATTTAGCTTATTTACAATTAAAAGAATTAGGATATAAGATACTTGAAACCAATAGCGTACGAAAAGAAATTAAAGGAAGAAGTGCACCTAGTGAAGAAAGAGCAAAGGAATTAATGGAATTATTAGAAAATCCGGAGATTGGCTTGGTTTTATATGCAACCGGCGGAGATTTTTTAGTAGAAATGCTAGACTTTCTAGATTGGGAAAAATTAAAAAACATTGAACCAAAGTGGACACAGGGGTATTCTGATATAACAAGTATTTCTTTCCTATTTAATACTATTTTGGATGTCCCATCTATCTATTGTCAAACAATAAAGGATTATGCAATGAAGCCACTTCATAAAAGCCTTATAGATGCATTAAATATTGCGCAAGGAAAGCTGGTAGTTCAAAATTCGTTTGAAAAATATGAAATAAAGAATGAGAATGAAAGCCCAATAGCAACATATAACTTAACCGAAAAGGTAGAGTGGAAAAACCTAAATGGTGAGGAAGAAATAAGAATGCGTGGTCGCTCGATGGGGGGATGCTTAGACTGCATAAAGTGCTTTTTTGGTACAAAGTATGATAAAATTAATGAATACATAAATAAATATAAAAATGACGGAATAATTTGGTTTTTAGAAGTATTTGAAATGAGTACACCGGAAGTTTTTAGAGTCCTTTGGCAAATGAAAAATTGTGGGTATTTTGATAACTGTTCAGGAATTATTTTCGGGAGACCATTGTTTGTCAGAAAAGATTATGATATAAGTTTTAATGAAGCAGTTAAAGATGCACTTGGAGGACTTGATATTCCTATAATATATGATGCAGATATAGGGCATGTGTCTCCACAACTTGCAATTGTAAATGGTGCAGTACTTGAGATTACTTCTAAAAGTGGAAAAGGAACGGTAAAAACTTTCTTTGAATAAGGGGGAATAGAAATGTTTTTAAATTTTTTGTTTGGAAATCCTAGTAAAAAAACAATTGGATATTATACTAAAATATTCTTTTTTATGATAATTCCAGTATTTGGGCTGTTTTATACATTATTTTTAGCTTTTGTTGAAGATAGGGATAATGATATAAATAAATTAGCAAAAGGAGCATTAATAATAAGAATACTTGCGATTATATTATTACTTGCACTACTTACAGTAGCGGTAAAATTTATAATTCCGGATGTGATTCCAAACATCGAAAAGATGATAAATAATTCAATGATTTTAATGAGAATATTTAGATAAAGTTGGAGATGAATTAAATGAAAGTAATAGTTGGACTTGGCAATCCCGGAAGTGAGTATGAAAGAACAAGGCATAATACCGGATTTATGGTAGTAGATAGATTAGCCAGTAAGCATAATATAGAAATAAAGAAAGAAAAAAGTAAGGCATTATTTGGAACTGGCGAAATAAATGGGGAAAAAGTAATGATTGTAAAACCTCAGACTTTTATGAATTTAAGTGGAGAAGCGGTCAGAGGAATTATGGATTTTTATAAAGAAAGTATAGAAAATCTTTTGATAATTTTTGATGATATTGATTTAGAACTTGGTAATATAAGAATAAAAGAAAGAGGCTCGGCAGGAACACATAACGGTATGAAATCTATTGTTCAAAACTTAGGAACTATGGATTTTAGACGAGTAAAAGTTGGAATTGGAAAGCCAAAGCCTAATATCGACTTAGTTAGTCACGTTTTAGGAAAATTTTCTGATGAAGAATATAAGATCTTAACTGAGAGCATAGATAAAGCAGTAGATGCAACGGAAATAATAATATCCGGCAATGTAAGCAAAGCTATGAATTTATATAATTGAGGTGAAATAATGGTCAATCTAGGCAATTCATGGGATGAAATACTAAAAGATGAATTTGAAAAAGAATATTATTTAAAAATCAGAAAGTTCTTAGTATATGAATATAATCATTATAGAATTTTCCCAAATATGAATGATATTTTTAATGCATTAAAAATGGCTGATTATAACGATATAAAGGTAGTAATAATTGGTCAAGACCCTTATCATGAAGAGGGGCAAGCACATGGGCTTTCTTTTTCTGTTCAAAAAGGGATTCAAATTCCGCCATCATTAATGAATATATATAAAGAGCTTAATACTGACCTGGGTTGTTACATACCCAATAATGGGTATTTGGAGAAATGGGCACGTCAAGGAGTACTATTGTTAAACAATGTATTAACAGTAAGAAAGGGACAAGCTAATTCCCATAAAGAATGTGGATGGGAAACATTTACTGATAGAGTAATAATCGAGCTAAATAAACGAGAAAAACCGATTGTCTTTATGTTTTGGGGAGCTTGTGCAAGGAAAAAAGAAGCTTTGGTTACAAATAAAAACCATTACATACTAAAAGCAGCACATCCTAGTCCACTTTCAGCATATAATGGTTTCTTTGGCTGTAAACATTTTTCAAAAGCAAATGATTTCTTAGGAAAAGATGCAATTGATTGGCAAATCGAAAACATTTAAGCATATAGGAAAAAGCACATTCCAATAAAA
This sequence comes from bacterium, assembly GCA_963635575.1. Classification (GTDB taxonomy): domain Bacteria; phylum Bacillota; class Clostridia; order TANB77; family RGIG9151; genus RGIG9151. The sequence continues at coordinate 19,179 of CAVHFU010000008.1, forward strand.
TGACATGTTGCGGCTGCAACGATGAATAAGTGCCAAACCATATGGTGATATTTAAAACCTTTTTTTGCATAGAAAATAGCACCTATTGAATATAAAACGCCACCTGCCACTATTAGTGATAATAGTACCGGGTTGGCTTTTTTCATTAATAAAGGAAAGAAAAATATAGCAGTCCATCCCATAATTAAATAAATCGTAAGTGAAACTTTAGGCATTGATTTTCTTGCTAAAGATTTGTAAAGTATACCGAAAAGTACCATTGCCCATTGAATTCCTATAATTACCCAAGCTTGCCAACCTTTAATTACAGATAAGGCCACGGGGGTGTATGAACCTGCGATAGCTACATAGATAAAAATATGGTCCAATATATGAAATACGTCTTTATGAGGTGTATCATGAGGCATACAATGATATAGCGTTGATACAAAAAACATAAAGAAAAGTGAAATACAAAAAACAGTTACGGCCACAACATCCATAATTGTTCCATATGTATAGGCTATTATAGAAACAATAGGCATACAAACAAGTACAGCGATAGCAGGAACTAAATGGGTTATGGCATTTGCAACCTCTTCTCCAAAAGATAATTTTATAGGTGATTTCATATACATACCTCCTTTAATTAAATTTTTTGTTCTATCTAATATATCAAAATAAAATCTAAAAGTAAATCCTTCCACATATAAAAGTATTTGTAAAAAACAGCCGTTTTTTGTCGAAACTTTACCTTATTTTCTTTTACTTTCCACTAATTTATTTAAAAATTTTTTACGATAAGAAATATAGTTAGTTCCATTAAGTGAGTATTACACCATAAATAACCGCTTGAATATATGTGAGCTAGGGTTTAAAATATTTATATGTACCGAAGGTGAAGGGGAGACTACTATGGATGATATCAAAAAAATTATGAAAAGACAGATGCTACCTTTATTACCGCTTAGGGGGATAACAGTATTTCCTCATATGACGGTTCATTTTGACGTAGGCAGAACCAAATCTATTAAAGCAATTAGTGAGGCTATGCATAATCATCAATTAATTTTTTTAGTTACACAAACAGATGCGACCGTAGAAGAACCGGATGAAAATGGTATATATAAAGTCGGAACCATTGCAGTTATTAGGCAAATACTACGTTTGCCTGGTGATGCTGTAAGAGTTTTAGTGGAAGGAATAAGTAGAGCAGAAATTGCAGAAGTTATTCAAACAGAACCATACTTTGAAGCAGAAGTATGTGAGAAAGTATATGTACGCGAAAAAAATGATAAAAATGAAGCTAAAGCTTTAATGAGAAAAACAATATCGATATTTGAGGAATATGTAAATTTAAACCAGAAAATTAACCCTGAAATTTTTGCAAGGGTATCAGATATAAATGAACTTAGTGAGCTAAGCGATATTATTGCTGCAAATCTTACAATATCTACTGAAGATAAGCAACAAATTCTATCTGAATTTGATTCAAAAGTAAGACTTGAAAAATTAATTTCTTGTTTAGCAAAAGAAATAGAAATTTTAAACTTAGAAAAAAACATAAGTGCCAAAGTAAAGCAACAAATAGACAAAGTGCAAAAAGAATATTATTTAAAAGAACAAATGAAAGCAATTCAAGATGAACTTGGAGATAAGGACGGAATTGCCGGAGAAATAGCAGAATACAGAGAAAAGTTTAAAGCACTTGAATTGCCGGAAGAAGTTGCAAAGAAAACAGAAAAGGAATTGGATAGACTACAAAAAATGCAGTCGGGTTCTGCTGAAGGGTCTGTAATAAAAAATTATTTAGACTGCATAGCAGAATTACCTTGGAATAAGAAAACAGAAGATTATATAGACCTTAAAAAGGCTAAAGAAATATTAGATAAAGACCATTTTGGACTTGAAAAAGTTAAAGATAGAATCTTGGAATATCTTGCAGTAAAGAAGATGACTAAATCTTTAGATGGTCCTATCTTATGCTTATATGGACCTCCGGGAGTAGGAAAAACTTCAATAGCTAAATCAATAGCTAAAGCTGTTAATAGAAATTATGTAAGACTTTCTTTAGGTGGAGTAAAGGATGAAGCTGAGATAAGAGGACATAGAAGAACTTATGTAGGGGCTATGCCGGGCAGAATAATTAACGCAATGAAACAAGCCGGAAGCAAAAACCCACTAATTCTACTTGATGAAATAGATAAAATGAGTTCTGATTATAAAGGAGATACAGCGTCTGCAATGCTTGAAGTATTAGACGCAGAGCAAAACTTCTCATTTAGAGACCATTTCTTGGAAGTTCCGTTTGATTTATCAGATGTAATGTTTATAATGACTGCTAATAGTCTAGATACAATTCCAAGACCACTTTTAGATAGAATGGAAATAATAACATTATCAAGTTACACTGGTGAAGAAAAATTAAATATTGCAAGTAAATATTTAATTCCAAAGCAAATGGAAAAACACGGACTTGCAAAGAATAGCCTTACAATAAGTCAATCTGTTATAAAGGAAATAATAGACGGATACACAAGAGAGGCAGGAGTAAGAACACTAGAAAGAGAAATTGCTACTATTTGCAGACGTTCGGTAAGGGAAATATTAGAGGAAAATGTTAAAAAAGTTGTTATAACTCATAAAAACCTTGAAAATTATTTAGGTCCGGTAAAGGTTATGCATGATAAAGCTAATAAAAAGAATGAAATCGGTATAGTAACCGGTCTTGCTTGGACTGCTGTTGGAGGGGAAATTCTTAATATTGAAGTAAATACAATGCCAGGAGCAGGAAGACTTGAATTAACTGGCCAACTCGGAGATGTAATGAAGGAATCAGCAAAAGCTGGATTTACCTATATAAGGTCTATTGCAAATCGTCTGGATATACCTGGAGATTTTTATAAAAATATAGATATTCATATTCATATACCGGAGGGAGCAACACCTAAGGATGGTCCGTCTGCCGGAATTACTATGACAACAGCAGTTATTTCTGCATTAACAGGAATACCTGTAAAACATGATGTTGCAATGACAGGCGAAATTACACTAAGGGGTAGGGTATTACCTATCGGAGGACTTAAGGAAAAAGTTTGTGCAGCGTATAGAGCAGGAATAAAGACTATAATTATTCCAAAAGATAATGAAAAGGACTTAGAAGAAATATCTGAAAATATAAGAAATAAGCTTACTTTTGTACCTGCGACAACAATGGAAACCGTGCTAAAGACTGCATTGGTTAGAGATGCATTTGTAAATAATGCCGATTCGCCAAAGAGAGTAATTGAATTTACCGGTACAACAGCATATCATTCTGAAGTTGTTAAGCAATAGACTTAGTTGGTGATAGAAATGAAAAACTATGTGTACATTTTAGAATGTAGTGACGGCAGTTTATATACAGGTTGGACAAATGATTTAGAAAAGCGAATTGAAAAGCATAATAGTGGCGAAGGAGCTAAGTATACAAGAGGTAGAACACCTTGCAAATTAGTTTATTTTGAAGAATATGAAACAAAAATTGAAGCCACTAAAAGAGAATTTGCAATAAAGAAATTGACTCGAAATGAAAAAATGAAACTTATACAAACAAAACCCACCAAGCATAATGCTTAGTGGGTTTTTATATTGTTAGAATTGCTCTAAAATTAAAGGCTCGTCATTTGGATTATCTTTATTTTCATATATTTCTTTTACTTTTAAATAAAAATGTGAGGTCGCAGTTTGCATATATGGATATAACCATATATACCCTATTCCACAAGTAAAAGTAGCAAGTAATATCCATCCTATAAATGAAAGTTGAAGTAAGAAATAATTCCATTTATAACCTTTCATCATAGCTTCACTTCGTTTAATAGCTTCTGTTGCTGAAATGTCAGGTTCTTCTGCCATAATAAATAAAGTCATTGAGTATCCGTAAGCCTTAATAATTCCGGGAATGATTAGAAGCAAGGACCATAAGAAAGTATAAAGTCCAATTAAAAAACCGGCAAGAATAGAATTGCCAAATGATTTTTTATACCCGTCAAATAAATTGATGATGTCAGGTTTTTGACTTTTTGAAAACATTAAAAAGTAACTGGTAAAACCTAAAGATAAAGGAATTATTAATAAGTTAATTGCTGCGCTTAAAATGGAATTTATGCTTTGCATTATAATAACAACTGCGTTAGTATCTTTAATTATGAGGGATAGTATTTTTGTTAGTACAGCCGTAATAAGAAAAGTCATTCCGGATAGTGCAGAAGAAGCTGCGATAGTTATTGCAATAAATAATAAAGTCATAATTGCTGGATTACTCCATTTCCCTTTAAGTTGGGATAAAGCTTTCTTTTTTTGTTCAGATATTGAAATCATTAGAATTCTCCTTTCCAAAAACTTCATTTAAATAGTAACATTTTAAATAATAAAAGTAAAGATTTATTAAAGTGACTTTGTATTTTGCCGATAGAGTGTGTGAAAGGGCTTTTGAGGTGAAAAAATATGATTAAAAAAGCAGTTGTTACAAGTATATTAACATTAGGTTTGGTTTCATTCGCATATGCATCAAATAATATTACATACTACGGAATACCAAACGGTGACCAAAAAATTAATTTAATAAATTTTAATGATGTACTAAGCCAAGGTGAAGGATATTGGGCAAAGTCAGCTATTTATCAAATATCTTCTTTAGATATAATGCAAGGAATGGCAAATGGGGTGTTTTCTCCAACAACAAAGGTTACAAATGAACAAGCTATAACTACTGTCTTAAACTCAATGGGAAAAGCAACCGAAGTAAATGACCAAAAAGTAATTTCAAATTATTGGTCGGATAAATATATAAAATATGGAATAAAGAATGGGCTTATTACAGGAAAAACAGTTATGAGACTATCTGAAATAGCTGGAAATTTAGACACGATGAAGAAAAAGGGAGTGTATGTAAGAGATGCGGCGATAACACGTGAAGAAATGGCTGAGCTTATTGCAAAGGCATTTTCCTTATCATCGACTTCTGCAGATGAGAAAAAGCCACTTGAATTCATGGATAGTAACCAAATAGATACAACAAAAAAATCATATGTTGATGCAGTTTCAATGAATGGAATAATGGTTGGTTCAGATGACAATATGTTTAACCCGAAAAGTGGATTGACTAGGGCAGAATTAGCTCAGATATTAAAAAATTGCGAATCATATATTTTAGCAAACTTAGGAGTTACTAAACATACAGGATTTATAGAGAGCGTAGGAACTGGTAGTATTTTAATTTCAGATGAAAACGGAGATAGCATAACGGTAGATTTAACAGGAAAAAATATTCCGACATTAAGAAATAACATACTAACAGGTACATATTCATTAAAAAGTTCTGACGAAATTGAGTATTACGTAGATGCTAAAAAGAATGTAAAATTCATAAGAGTAACTGATGCAAGTATATATGGTGAAGAACAAGAGGAACAAGAAAAGAACCAAAAACAAGGAATTGTTACAGGTAACAGTCCATATTTTTATGAAATAGCTATAAAGGATAAAAACGGAAACGTAGAAAAATATACTTACGGAAGATGGACCGAGATTTATAAAGATGGTAAAGAAACATCTGCAAGTAGCATTATGCAAGGGGATACAGTATATCTTGAGTTTGATAATTTGGGAGACTTAGTTGTTATAAGAGGTGTAACTAATGCAGTTATAAGTTATGCTACTGTTACAGAAATTAGTGGTACAAAAGTTACTATGGTACCTGATGATGGTAAAGCCGAGAAGTATGACTTGAACAATGTGCCAATTTATAAAAATGGTGAAGAAATATCTGTGGACAACTTGCATAATGGTGAGTATGCAAAACTAAGTTTGTCACAAAATAAGCTAATTAAAGTAGAAATTGTTGTTGACGAAAGAAGTTGTGAGGCAATATACAAAGGATATATAAGTGATATTAATTTAATTCAAGACAGAATTATTATTAGAAATCCGTCACAATTAAAAGATGGAAAGTGGACTAAATTAACAGATAATTTTATAACATTACCATTAGATAGAAATATGCAAATTAGCTATGAAGGAATTAATATGGCTAAAAATGAATTAGGTGAAAAACAAGTAGGAAAGTTTGCATACATAGCAGCAAGAAAAGATACTGAAGTATTAGAAAAAGTGAAAGCTATGAATATAGGAATAAAAGGAAAAGAAGAAGTTATAACAGGTGAAGTTTCTAAGTTTAATGAAAGTACAGGAGAATTAAGAATTAGTGGTAACTCTATAAAACCATATGTGGATGAAAATACGGTACTAGTGATAAATAATAAAATAGTAACAAAGGCCGATTTTAGTAAAGGCGATAACTTAGCAGTAGTTGTTTCTAAAGATGATAATGGAGATTATATCGCTAAACTAATAACAACAATAGACGAAGTGGATAGCGAAAGTAGAGATGTGTATGCATATTTCGGAAAAGTAAAGTCTATTGACGAAGGCAATGAAGTAATAATGAATATAAGTGCAAGGTATGAAGATGAAGAATGGATTATTGGAAAAGAAAGAAACGCATCTTTTGTTATAACATCAAACACAAGAATATTTAATGAGACCGAACCTCTTAACTTTGATGAATTTAATAAGGAATATAAAGGCAAAGAGATATGTATTGTTGCATATGGAGATGAAGCTGTTATAATTACAGTTGTTTCAATCACAGATACACCATATATATTTATGGGAAGCGTAGATGATGTGGAAACGGATAAATTTACTGTTACTGATGTCGAGATTTATGACTTAGAAAATGAAGAATGGACTGAAAGCACAAAAGAAGAAGTAAGCATTTCAGTAAATACAGCAATTACAAAGAACGGAAAGTATGCAAAGTCTTCAGATATAAAATACGGACAAGAAGTCGTAGTAATAAAGCCTGATGAACAAAGTAGTGCAGCAGTAGTTTTACTTAATGATTAGGGGGATAATATGAAAAAGTTTTTAATGCTTTTAGCGTCAATTTTAATGTTTTCAACGGCCTATGCATATGAGCCTTCTATTACTCAGCAGGTTGCGGGAAACAAGAATTTAAATTGTAAGGAAGTAGTTTTTATATCCGGAAAGCCGGTTGAAATGGAAGGGACATTGACTGTAAGTAATTCAGGAAAAAGTTCAACGTTAGCGGAATCCTATACGTATAAGTTAGAAGATGAAGAAGGAAATACACTATCTCGCCAACTTACGTTTTCGATTGCTTCAAGCGAAAAAAATAATGGTCAAGTTTCTAAAGTATGGGATTTAACTAAGTTTAGTGAAAGCATAACTATAGGTGCAACAACATATACTTTGGAAAAGTATGATTTCGGAAGAACTGAGTTAGACGATGTAAAGCCGGTAGGTACTTATTTTGCCGGCAACTTAAATATAAGTAAGACATATAGTGATGGAACTGAAAAAGGGAAAATAAAAATTGTCGGCTCCGGCTCATCTTACGGTTATAATACTTGTTGGGCGAATAATGAGGTTGTTAATATGACATATACAATTTCAGGCACATCAGAAACAGGTACGAGTTGGACTGGTAAGTATAGAACAACAACGTCTAATACAGATAAAAAGAATATTGTGTATATTGAAAACAAACCAACAGAAATAAGTTTTGATGGCGGATTTATGCTATCAGAAAGTAATGTAAGTACACTTAGATATTCTTCAGAATTACCTGAGTTTTATGGAACAAAGATGCTAAATTATATAGTTACAGATGAAGGGTCGTTTAAGTATGAATCATTTCCTGTCCAAACAAGGCTGGCAAACTATTCTCTAAAAGGAATAAAAGGGCACTGGGGAGAAAAAGCTCTACGTCAAGCATTTGCACTTGAATATATGGATGAATGGAAAGACAATACAACACCAAATAGCGGGGTAACAAGGGGAGAATTTGCAAAGATTATTGCGCTTGCACTTAAATTAGATATGAATAACAACACGAAGAAAACCAATACTACAACAAATACATCAGTCAAAGAGCAATTAGTATATAAAGATGTCCCGGAAACAAATGAATATTATAAGTACATTATGGCTTTAACTCAGAAGGGTGTAGTGAAAGGAACAGGAAATTCAAGATTTCAACCAAATGCAATAATAAGTAGAGCAGAGGCTGTTACAATGATTATAACTGCATTAGGATTTGAAGATAAAGCACCGGAGCCATTACCAATACTAAATTTTAACGATAATTCAGAAATACCAAAATGGTCAGAGAAATATATATATATGGCAAATAAAATAGGACTTATAAACGGAGATGAGTACGGAAACGTAATGCCAACAAAGGCATTAACAAAAGCAGAAATAGCTACTATTACGAATAATATGGTTAAATATATAATTGAAGAATTAGGCGAGGAATATATTTTGTAAAAAGTACTTGCCAAAAATGGATACATATGGTAACATATATGTAACGAGTACAAATTAGCAAGACTCATAGCGTTAAAAAAAAGAGGCTATTTGACGGATAGCCTCTTTTTTGCTACTTTGCAATAGATGTAGAAAGAATTACCACGTAAAAGTGGTAATTTTTTTTGTTTTATGCTAAAATAACTAAGGAACGCATAATTTTTTCTAAAAGGAGGAAAATTAAATGGAAGATAAGATACAATATGCAAAGGAATTAGAAGAAAAAAGAAAGATAATAAATGAAAAACATATGAAAAACGGAGTAACGATTATAGATCCAAAAGTTACATATATAGACGAAACTGTTGAGATAGGTGAAGGAACAATAATTTATCCCGGAAATATCTTAGAAGGCAGTACGAAAATAGGAAAGAACTGTGTACTTGGTCAAAATAACAGAATTGTAGATAGCACTGTTGATGACGAAGCCGATGTAATGAGTTCTGTATTAATGGAAAGTAAGGTAGGGAGCGGAACACACGTTGGGCCATTTGCATACTTAAGACCTAATTCAAATGTTGGAAAAAATGCAAGAATAGGAGATTTCGTAGAATTAAAGAATTCAACAATAGGAGACGGAACAAAGGTTTCACACTTAACATATGTCGGAGATAGTGATGTAGGCAGTGAAGTAAACTTCGGTTGCGGAACAGTCACAGTAAATTACGATGGAATAAACAAACATAGAACAACAATAGGAAATAAAGTATTTATAGGATGTAACACAAACTTAGTAGCACCTGTAAAGCTAGGTGATGGTGCATATACAGCAGCAGGTACAACAGTAACCCAAGACGTACCTGAAAATTCTTTAGTAATAGGTAGAGTAAGACAAGAAGTAAAAGAAGGTTGGGCTAAAGGAAAAACAAAAGTAAATAAATAGAAAGGAAACTATAATATGAAACCAATAGTGGCAGTAGTAGGAAGACCGAACGTAGGGAAATCCTCATTTTTTAATTATATAGCCGGAAAAAGAATATCAATCGTAGAGGATACACCAGGAGTTACAAGAGATAGAATTTATACAGATGTCGAATGGCGTGGGAGAAAGTTTACAATGATAGATACAGGAGGAATAGAACCAAAAACTAATGACAGTATCTTAGTTCAAATGAAATACCAAGCCGAACTAGCAATGGATAGTGCAGACGTTATTGTGTTTATGGTAGATATGAAAGATGGCATCACATCAGCTGACTATGAAGTATCTAAAATGTTAAGAAAAACAGGAAAACCAATAGTATTAGTTGTAAATAAAGTAGATAAAACAGGAGAAATGCCGGCAGAAGTGTATGAATTCTATAACTTAGATATGGGTGATCCACATCCAATTTCAACACTTCAAGGACTTGGAATAGGTGACGCATTAGATGCTATTTATGAAAACTTCAAAGACATTCCGGAAGAGGAAGAAGATGAAGCAGTAATAAAAGTTGCTCTAATAGGAAAACCGAATGTAGGAAAATCATCTTTAATAAATAAAATCCTAGGTGAGCAAAGGGTAATAGTAAGCGATGTCCCAGGTACAACCAGAGACGCAATAGATACTGACTTTGAGCGTGACGGACAAAAATATACATTTATAGATACAGCCGGACTTCGTAAGAAAAGTAAGGTTAATGAAAATATAGAAAAGTACAGTGGAATGAGAACTGTAACAGCTATAGAAAGAGCTGATGTTTGTTTATTATTAATAGATGCAAATGACGGCGTAACAGAACAAGACACAAAAGTTGCAGGTTATGCACATGAAGCCGGGAAAGGTATCATAATTGTAGTAAATAAATGGGATATTCATGAAAAAGAAACAGGCACATTAGAAAAGTATAAAGAGAAAGTTTATCAAGATTTGGCATATTTAACATATGCACCAATAGTCTTTGTATCAGCCTTAACAGGTCAAAGAGTTAATAAGCTTTTTGAATTAATTCCGTATGTAGCTGACCAAAATGCAATGAGAATTTCAACAGGAATGCTAAATGATGTAATAAATGAAGCTATTGCAATGGTTCAACCGCCATCAGACAAGGGTAGAAGATTAAAAGTTTTATACGCAACACAAGTTTCTACAAAACCACCTACGTTTGTAGTGTTTGTAAATAGTAAAAAATTAATGCACTTCTCATATATGAGGTATTTAGAAAACCAAATAAGGAAAAACTTCGGATTAGAGGGAACTTCGGTAAAAATGATAGCAAGAGAAAAAGGAAGTAAAGACGAGTAGAAATACGAAGGAGGAATAGAAATGATAAATTTAGCAACGGCATTGTTTTACGGACAACTTGTTTTAATAGGAGTAATTGCCTATTTATTAGGAAGTGTTAATTCATCTATTATAGTAGGAAGGTTTTATAAAATAGATATAAGAGAACATGGAAGCGGAAATGCAGGACTCACAAATACATTAAGAACTCTTGGCAAAAAAGCGGCGGCATTTGTTTTAATAGGCGATGTGCTAAAGGGTGTACTTGCAATTTTAATTGCAAGGGTACTTGCGCCAACGGCAATAATTAATACTTTTAATATTAATGGCCATATAATTCCGGTAGAAAAACAATTTACTGACCTAGCTATGCAAATAGCGGGAGTTTTAGTAATCCTCGGGCATATATTCCCTGTATTTTATAAATTCAAGGGTGGAAAAGGTGTGCTAACATCAATCACAGTAATTTTTATGGTTAGTTGGCAAGTCGGACTTGCATGTTTACTAGTATTTGTAATAGTAGTAGCATTAACAAGATATGTTTCTTTAGGTTCTGTGCTAGCAGCATTTTCATTTCCATTTTTAATAGTTGCAATGGACCCTTATACAGAAATGCTACAAGATTTTAGTTGGTTAATTTTTGCGATTATCCTTGCAAGTTTAGTAATCTTTATGCATAGGGGAAATATTGCGAGACTATATAATAACACAGAAAGAAAATTAGGCGAGAAAAAAGAAGATTATGAAAAGAGAATTTTAAAAGCTTACTAATACATAAGGAGATAAGTATGAATATTTGTACAATTGGTTCCGGAAGTTGGGGAATAGCACTTAGTATGTTGTTATTTGACAACAAACATAATGTAAAAATTTGGTCAAGAAATGATAATGAAGTAGAGGAAATCAATAATAAACATACGGCAGCTAGATATTTGCCGGGAGTAATAATTCCAAGTCAAATAAAAGCTACCAAAGATGTGGAAGAAGCATTAAATGATAGTGAAATCGTAATTTTAGCTGTGCCATCTACTGCAATAAGACAATGTTCAAATATGATAGCAAAATATTTAAAAAATCAAATTGTAGTAAATGTGGCTAAAGGACTTGAAGCGGGTACATTAAAAAGACTATCTGAGGTTATGGAAGAAGAATTACCTAAGGGACAAAAAATAGCAGTCTTATCCGGACCGAGTCACGCGGAAGAAGTGGCAAGAAAACTGCCTACTGTTGTGGCTGTAAGTTCTTATAATGAAGAAGTTAGAGAAGTTGTAAGTTCAGCTTTTATGAATGAATACTTTAGAGTATATCCAAATAGTGATTTACTTGGTGTAGAAATTGGAGGAGCTGTTAAAAATGTAATAGCTTTGTGTGCCGGAATTTCAGACGGACTTGGATTTGGTGATAATGCAAAGGCAGGATTAATCACAAGAGGATTAGCCGAAATTATCCGTTTAGGAACTAAAATGGGCGGAAAACCCGAAACATTTTACGGACTTACCGGAATAGGGGACTTGGTGGTAACCTGTGCAAGTAAGCACAGTAGAAACCATAGAGCCGGAGAATTTTTAGGCCAAGGCTATTCACTTCCCGAAACATTAAATAAAGTAAATATGGTAGTTGAGGGAGTAAATGCAGCAAAATCCGTACGAGAATTAGGCAGAAAATACTCTGTGGAGCTTCCGATAACCGAACAAGCATGTGAGGTACTCTTTAATGGAAAAGACCCTAAAAGAGCAGTTTTAGAATTAATGGGAAGAGATAAGAAAAATGAAATATAAAAATAGCCCTATGTTTATTCAACATAGGGCATTTTTTTACTTACTCATTTCAGCAAGTCTCATTAATTCATCCCATCTAGCATCAACTTCAGCTTGAATTTCTTCAATCATCCATTCATTGCCAGGCTTGAAGATGTGCTTAAATCTCTTTTGAAGTTTTAAGAATTCTTCTACTGGAACTCTTTCCTTTGGAATATAGTTAATTGTATATTTACCATTTTCAACTTCATATACAGGCCAGAAACGTGTTTCAACAGCCAATTCATTAACTTTCATTAAGTCAGCTGAATTGTACTTCCAACCAGTAGGACATGGAGCAAGGCAGTTTACGAAACAAGGACCTTTTGTGTAAATAGCTTTTTCAGCTTTAGTTGTGATATCGCTAAAGTTTTTGAAACAAGCTGTTTGTGCAACATATGGTAAGTGGTGGTTAGCCATAACCATTGTTAAGTCCTTTCTAAATTGTAGCTTACCAGGCTTTACAGAACCTGCAGGAGTTGTTGATGTATCCGCATACTTTGGAGTAGCTGAAGAACGTTGAACACCAGTGTTCATGTATGCTTCGTTATCGTAACAGAAGTATACCATGTCGTGTCCTCTTTCCATAGCTCCAGACATAGATTGGAAACCAATATCGTATGTTCCACCGTCTCCACCGAAAGCTAAGAATTTAACATCCTTATCGGTAGGAAGTTTTCCCTTTCTCTTTAATGCTTCATATGCTGCTTCAGCACCCGAACAAGTAGCACCTGAGTTTTCAAATGCACTGTGAATGAAAGAATCTTCCCATGCTGTGTATGGATAAATATAGGTACAAACTTCTAAGCAACCTGTTGCTGAAGTTATAACAGCATGGTCTTCCGGATGAAGTCCACGTAAAATTGCTCTTACAACTGGAGGAGCTCCACAACCGGCACACATTCTATGACCAGGAGCAAGACGCTCAGGTTTTTTTGCATATTCTTTAAGATTATATGCCATTTTTTATCATTCCTTTCAAAATTATTCTCTAACGCCAAGATGATTATAAACTTCGCCGACATTTCCTGTCTTTACGATATCACTAAGTCTGTCATAAACAACTTCAATATCATCAGTCTTAACATCTCTACCGCCAAGACCGTAGATGAAGTTAATAACCTTAGGAGTTGTAACACCCTTAACAAACATAGCACTTACAACTTCTTCAAATAAAGGACCACCGGCAGCATTTAAGCTATCAGCCTTATCCATAACAGCAATTGCCTTGCAATTCTTAAGAGCATCAGCAATTTCGTCTGTTGGGAATGGTCTAAATACTCTAGGTTTTACTAAACCAGCCTTAATTCCTTTAGCACGAAGTTCATTAACAACGAATTTAGCTGTACCAGCTGTAGAGTTTAATACAACGATAGCAATTTCAGCATCATCCATCATATATTTTTCAATTAATTCATATTTTCTGCCTGTCATTTTTTCAAATTCAGCAGCAACATCTAAAATAACCTTTTTAGCATTTTTCATAGCCATAGCTTGTTGCATTTTATGCTCATAGTGATGAGCTTGAAGGTCTAGAGGACCAACAGCAACAGGATGATTTGGGTCAAGCAAACTCCAAGGAGCTTTATATTCTCCAACGAAAGCTTTTACCTTATCATCTTCGATAAGTTCGATATTTTCAATAGCATGGCTTGTGATAAAACCATCTTGACAAACCATAACAGGAAGACGAACATCTTTGTGTTCAGCAATTCTAACAGCCATAATAGCGTTATCATATGCTTCTTGGTTTGTTTCACTATATAATTGAATCCATCCTGAATCTCTAGCACCCATAGAATCTGAATGATCATTATGAATGTTTAAAGGACCAGAAACAGTTCTGTTAACCAAATTTAATATAATTGGAAGTCTTGAACTTGCAGCTATATAAAGCATTTCCCACATAAGTGACATACCATTTGAAGAAGTGGCAGTCATAGCTCTAGCTCCGGCAGCAGAAGCACCAATACAAGCACTCATCGCACTATGCTCACTTTCAACAGCAACGAACTCAGTATTTACTTGTCCGTTAGCAACGAAAGAAGAAAAGTATTGAGGTATTTCTGTAGAAGGAGTAATAGGGAAAGCAGCAACAACGTCAGGATTAATTTGTTTCATAGCAGTAGCGACAGCTTCGTTACCACTTAGTCTTTCTCTTATTGACATCTTTTTTACCCCCTTATTTATTTTCCGTAAAATCATAAGCACCAAAAGGACAAACCTTTGTGCAAACACCGCAACCTTTGCAGTGATCGTAATCTATACCAACCATTTTTCCTGTTTCTTTATCAACAGTAACAGAAGCATCAGGGCAAACAGGGTAACAAAGTAAACATTGTTTGCATTTTTCTTCGTGCCAAACAGGCATCATAGAACGCCAGTCACCAGTTTTGAATTGTTTTGAATTACCAGGTTGTGCAATAGTACCACCTTCAGTAATATCCTTGTAAGAAACATCATTTTTTACTATTTCATATTTACTCATAGACCTTTAACCTCCTGCATAGAACGTTTTAACGCATTCATATTACCTTCGATAACTTCAGGCTTTTTAGCAAACTTATGTCTAAATGAACCTTCCATATCAGCTAAGAACGCATTTTCATCCATTATACCGCTTACTTTAATAACAGCAGCAAGCATAGGAGTATTAGGGAAGTAAGCACCTAAGCAGTCAATAGAAATTGACCTAGCATCAATTGTGCAAATCTTACCTTTATATCCCCCAAGAGTTTCACGAACTTCTTCTGGAGATTTTGTTGTATTGACGATAATAGCACCTGTCTCTTTAAGACCAGCTGTTACAGGAACAGACTTAATTAAAGAGTCGTCAACAACTACTACATAGTCAGGTTCATAGATATTGCTATGAACTGTGATTCTCTCATCACAAATTCTGTTATAAGCAGTAATTGGTGCACCCATTCTTTCCGGACCGTATTCAGGGAAACCTTGAACATAAAGACCGGTATTAAATGCAGCATCAGCAAGTAGTAATGATGCGGTTTTAGCACCTTGACCACCACGACCATGCCAACGTATTTCAGTTAATTTTGCCATAATGTCTTCCTCCTTACTAAACTTGTGGACCCACTCCACCACTAGGTAGTATATGACTTATAGAAGATGTTGTCAAGGAACAGACCCAAAATAAAATCGCGGGATTTGTAAAAAAATATACAGAAAATCATAAAAAATACTAAACTTATTTTATATATATGCCGATTAATAAATATGAAAAGCAATTGTTATGTAAAACTTCGTGCTTTCATAGCACCACAATTAAGATACATATATAACGTAGAAGATAACGAGATATATGTAAAAATCAAAGGAGGAGTTTTTTATGAAGTTAAAAAAATTGGTAAAAAAAGGTGGAATCGCTGATATTGTCACTTTGATGATTATTGTAGGTCTAGTTATCGCGTTAATTATCGCAGTTGTTCTTCCTATGGTAAGGACAGCACGTACTGCCGGTGGAAGTGCAGACGAAGGAATTAATGAAGCTAATAGCACTATTGATTTTATACGTAGTCACTAATAATGCGAGAGCCTAGTAATAAGCTTGTTATTAAAAACCGGCATTAATGAAACTATTATTGCCGGTTTTATAATAAAAGTAAAAAAATTCTCGTTTGAGGGAGTAGATAGATATGAAAAGAAAACAAAAAGGCGGAATAGAAGGAATTATAGCTACTATAATTATGGCGGGACTTGTTCTAGCTCTTATTATTGCAGTAATATTGCCTATGACTAGAGGAACTAAAGTTACTGGAGACACAGGAAAAAATAAAATAACCGAATTAAACAGCAGATTAGGTGGCTAAGGTGAGAAATTTATTTAAAGAGGTGATTACGGTGAATAGAAAATTAAAAGGTGGAATGGAAGGTATTATTGCAGCCATTATTTTAGCTGGACTTGTAGTAGCACTTCTTTTAAGTGTTGTTATGCCTATGTCTAATGAGGGAGATAAACTAATAGACAAGACTACCAATAAGTTAGTAACCCAACAAGGAAATATGCGACCAACAAATTAAACAAATTATACCTATAAAAAGGGAGTGTAGGGAAAATGAGTGAAAAAGCTTTAAAATTAAAAAAAGGTGGTTTGGATACCATTATTGCATATATCGTGGTAATGCTACCTCTTTTGTATGTTCTTGTTTATATAATTGCTACTATATATCATTTTTCCGTACAAATGTATATGAACCAAGTAGTAAAAGAAGCAACAGTTATGGCGAGTACTTATGGTGAGGTAACGACTGGTCATGCAGATTACATAGAGGAAAAACTAAAAAATATACTAGATAAAGATGAACATGGAAATGTATGTAGAATCGAGTACTATGTAAGACCATTTGATGAGAATAGCGGAGTAGTCGGAGCCGTACTAGGACCATATGATACAATTCCTACTGTTAAAAAAGCTGACATAATAGGAATTTATGTTACATCAATAAAGCCGTCAATATTAGGAAATGTCTCTAGTTTTAGTTTATTTGGTGGTGGTTCAGATACAAATAATTTGTATTATACTTCTTATAGAGAGGAGATTATAAGAAATGAACACCCGTGATATTATAAAAAATAATAAGGGCAGCGGGTTGGGAGTTATCTTATACGGAGTAACTTTGTTACTTATATTGATTTTCGTAGCAGTAAATATAGTTAATGCGAAAGTTATTGAAAATGGATATAATTCTTTAAGGGACGCCGTGCAATCCGCATCTACCGGTTCTGTTATTCATTTATTAACTAAGGAAAGTAGCACTAGCACACAGGCTCAAAAAAATATTATTAGTGGAGATAAATATGACATATATCTTCAGTTGGCCTTAGGGTATATTATAAATAGAAATACTAACGCAATAAACAATACTTATGCTCAGTCCGGTGAATTAAATAACTTCATAAAGTTAGACCACCAAAAAGTAGTAAATGAAACTATGGCGCTACTAGAAAATGCAATAATAAGGAGGAAAGAGGCTAGTACGATAAATGATACCAATAAATATAAAATAATGATGTTCTTTATAGAACCTTACTATGATGATAATACAAGCAAAAAATTTTTCCATATAGTGGCTTATGGAAATGGGGACTATGATCTTAATCGCGGAATCCAAGAAGAAATAGCGGAAGATATGGTTAGAAGTGATGACACAGATGACTTGAAGATTGTATATAAAAAAGTAGAAAGTTCTATAAATAATATAGTTAATTGTGGACATGACGGTATGGATGAAGCTGATAAAACATCTTATGGTATGAGTACTAGTTTTGAAATAAATTTGAATGCTGATGGCTCTAATGATTATGATAAATTAATTAGAGAAATGGAAACATATCCTCATTACTTAATAGTAGTAAAGGATTTTGCACTTCCAACTATATTCGATGGCGTAGAAACTAATAGCGGTAATCCTGGAATAAAGAGTGTATTTACTAGTTTATCCGGTGACGGTTCCTTATCTTCACCAATGTGTGCGCTAAATACAGGTAAAATTCAAAGACAGACGGAGGATAAAGGCTGGAGCCATAGATAATTATGAAAAAGGATTTAATATTTACATTTGTCTTATTTTTAATACAATGTATTTTAGTAACAGCAATAAAGGGTTTTACTTACCCTTTATTGTTGTTATTTTTAGTTTTTGGAATTTTTACTTATATTTCAATAATTGACTGGAGAACGGGTCTTATATCTGTAGAATTAAATATCGGTGTTTTTGTGTTATCTGCATTATATGCTTTTTTTAGTTCTATGTCGTTAAAAGTTATTGGGATTAATTTTTTATGTTTTGTTTTGCCATTTATATTAATAGAAGCATTTTTTCAACTAGTTATAAATAGAGGAAAAGATCCGGAAAAGTTTTTAGTTGGTGGGGGAGATATATTTCTTTTTGCTAGTATGTCGATGCTTCTTAGCACATTTGGCATGATGATTATGTTATTTTTTGCTTGCTTATTTAGTTTAATTGCATCTAAAATAATAAAAAAGAGTTTAATTCATTTTGCACCATTTATTCAAATTGGATTACTTATAGCATTATTTTTCTAAATTAAAATAATTTTTAGGGGGAAATAAAATGTTAATATTATCTTTTTTGGTTCCGGTATTACTGTGGTTACTGGCCATAGCAGTATGCGAAATTTTTCCTTTTGGAGAGTATACATTACTTACATCTGATATGTTTTTTCAGTATACTTATTTTTTAGAGTTTTACCAAAGGGTATTACAAGAAGGAATTGATGTATTTTACTCCTTTGCATATGGTTTAGGCTCAGAAACATTGGGACTAATAGCATATTATTTAGCTAGTCCCCTAAATTTTATACTTTATCTCTTTAGTAAAGAAAATATAACGGAGGCTATATTAACTATTAATCTAGTTAAAATTGGTTTGTGTGGCTTAAGTTTTGGAATATTTCTAAAAGCAAAGTTTAATAAAAAATCTTGGATTAATATAGGATTTTCCACTTGTTATGCACTTATGGCATATAACATGGTTTATCAATTTAATATAATGTGGTTGGATGGAGTAATTTTATTACCTATTATAGTTTTAGGAATTGATAGACTCTTTGAAAAAAATAAGCCTTTTTTATTTTACTTTAGCTTGCTTGTTGCGATAATTTCTAATTGGTATATTGGGTGGATGTTATGTATCTTTTCGTTTTTATATGTAATATATTTATCATCGCCTAATTTTAGAGAAAATATAAAGAAGATAGGTAAGTTAATTTTAGTTGGAATATTATGTGCAGGTTCGGCTATGATTACTATACTACCAACTGTTTATTCTCAATTACAAGTTGAATCCAGATTGGATTTAGTAAAAGATAATATTGGAAATATAAACTTTAAAGCTTTAGATATCTTATCTAAGTTTATTACGGGCTCATTTTACTATGGGGAAATAACTAGCAAAAATGTATATTCTGAGTTCTTAAATTTGCCAAATGTTTTTTGCGGTATTTTTATTACTCTTTTAGTCATATTATATTTTACAAATAAAAAAATAGACAAAAAAGATAAGATTAAAGATGGCGTTATTTTGACGATTATGTTTGTAAGTTGTTTATTTAACGCTATTAATATTATTTGGCATGGATTTAGTATTAACGCGTGGTTTCCGTATAGATATTCATTTATTATAAGTTTTGTAATGATTTTTATTGCATATAAGAGTTATTGGAAACTAGATGATATTGATAATAAAAAAACATTAAAGATATTTGGAATAATAGCGCTAATTTGCTTTGTTATCGAAAAAATGGAATATACTTATTTAGTAGATGGGGTAATATATGTAACATTGCTGATTTTGGGGATGTATATTTATGTACTTATATGTTGTAAAAATAAGAAATACTTTATAGGTTTATTGGATTTTATTATTTGTTTTGAATTGCTTATAAACGCCATCATTGTATTCCCCAATTTTTTATATAGAAGTAGAAATGAAATTTATGCTACAGAAGCAGCTTTTAATACGGCGATAGAAAGTATAGAAGAAAATGACAATGGATATTTTAGAGTGGAAAATAATATTGGTCAAGCTCCTCTTCAGTTTGGGAAAAATGTAATAGGAGTAAGTAATAGCAGTAGTACTGCTATGGAAAAGGGATTTGCATTGCTAGACGGATTGGGATTTTATAGAATTAGTAATGTTACTTTGAATTACAATTTTACTACTCCATTTAACGATTCTATTTTAGGGATAAAGTATCTTGTAGGAGATGGAGAAAAAACTTATTATAAGGAATATGATAAGGAAAATAAAATTTGGATAAATCCTGATGCTTTATCTTTAGGGTTTATGGTAAATGGGAAAATAGATAATGTAAAAGATTTATTAAATTTAGCCGGAACTTCAAGAGACCCATTTGAAAATCAAAATAATATAGCTCAGAATATGATTAAAAACGGAAAAGAAATCTTTAATAAAATAAATATTTCTTCGATAGAGCGTAATAATTTAATTGAGAGTGAAGGAAGATTTTATCAGGAAAGTAAGCTTGAACCGTCATCCATTAAATTTGAAATTGATGTTGAAGAAGAAAAAGATATTTATTTAGAAATATATGGAAAAGGAGCTGATGAAAAGAAAGAGAAGCTATATGTAAATGGTAATGACTTTTTAGGAAAAGAAAAATATGTAGAGGATTTTGGTATTATTAATCTAGGTAAATTTAAAAAAGGTGAAAAAGTAGAAATTGAAATTAAGTATTTAACTACTGGTGAGTTTCCGGTAAAAAGCGTATATGCGTATTATTTTAATGAAGATGAATATAAGGAATTAATAAGTGAATTAAAAAATAATCAGCTAGATATTTATAATATGACTAGTTCGAAGTTAGAAGGAAGAGTTAATGCGACTAATGATAAAGAAATTTTACTTATAACATTTTTATATAATGGCTTTATGAAAGTAAAGGTAGATGGCGAAGAGGTAAAACCGGTAGAGGTTTTGGATTCACTAATTGGAATTAAATTATCTGAAGGAGAACATACGATAGAATTATGGTATGAGCCGACATTAGTAAAAATAAGCGGATTGGTTTCGTTGGTGTTCATTATTAGCTCTTGCTTGGTAATTTCATTGTGTTTTAGAGAAAAAGGTTATAAAAAGGAGTTTTAATATGCGAAAATATTGTAATTACTTTATAATATTAGCTGTTGCTATTATATTACTAATACCAATGTTTCTTAATGAATATCCAGATTTTAAATCTGATGCATCATTTCATATTGCAAATGTGTTAGCTATTAAAGAACAGATTTCGCAAGGAAGATGGGAGAGCTTAATTTTAGGTAAAATAGCTAATAATTTTGGATATGGTACAAGAATATTTTACCCTCCTCTCTCTCAAACGGTAACGGCTTTTATTAGTTATTTTATTTGGGATACAACTTAGAAAAAGGCAATGAGATTATAGACTTATATGAGAATTCTAATGGCTTCTTGGAAGCTAAAATAAAAGAGAATGGAAGATATATTTTAACACATAAACTTACGATTATACAGAGAATTGCTAGGGTAATTTCGTTATTCACATGTATTAGTTTAGTTGTAATATATATTGCTAAATTTAGATATAGAAATAACATTAATGAATAGACAGTATATTTTAACAAGAAAATAACGAAGAAGCAAAACTAGGATATAAAATACATTTTTTTTGTCAAATTGCATATAAATATATTGACGTACGTCAATATGTACGCTAAAATATATTTATGAGGAGGAGATAAAAATGACAAATGTAAATATAACTAATTTTCGAAAAAATGTATATGAATTACTAGAAACGGCTATAAAATACAATGAACCGATTAATATTTCTACTAAAAACGGTAATGCAGTTGTATTGTCTGAAGATGATTATAAAAATATCATGGAAACATTATATATATCATCTATACCTGGTTTAAAGGAAGAAATTGTAGAAGGATTAAATGCGAATGATAGTGAGTTCGTGCCGGAGGACGAGGTGGATTGGAACTGATGTATGAAATAGAATACAGAAAACAAATTTTAAAAGATATCCCCAAAATAAAGGAAATAGGACTAAATAATAAGGTGGCACAATTAATTGATGTCATAAAAAGTAACCCTTACCAAACACCACCACCATATGAGAAATTACTGGGTGATTTGAATGGTGCGTATTCAAGGAGAATTAATAATAAACACAGGCTTGTATATCAAGTGTTAGAGGAAAAAAAGAAAGTTAGGATATTAAGTGTATGGTCACATTACGAAAATATATAGAAGTTTTAAAACACGTGTAAAAGCGTGTTTTTTCTTTTGCAATATGATTTAATGAATAATATTTTTAAATTGCGTTTCAAGATAATTAAAGAAAAAACGAGGAAAATGAAGAAAAAACGAGTTTAGAAATGAAGAATTAAAATGTTTTTAAAATTGTGTTGACATAGATTATGTTACGTTGTATAATAGTAAAGTCGTTGTTAAGGCAATTACATTAAAAAATATATAAAAAGATTGAAAGGAAGGGTAATAATGAACGCAACACATATCGTAAAAGCAAGCGAAATCGAAAGAGCTTGGTATTTAGTTGACGCTGAAGGACTTACACTTGGTAGAGTTGCAAGTGAAGTTGCTAAAATTTTAAAGGGTAAAAACAAACCTACTTATTCTACAAATATGGACTGTGGAGATTACGTTATCGTTATTAATGCTGATAAAGTAAAACTTACAGGTGCAAAATTAACTCAAAAATTATACAGACATCATACAGGTTTTCCTGGTGGACTTAAAGAAGTTAAGGCTAAGGACATGTTAGAAAGAAGACCAGTTAGAATGTTTGAATTAGCAGTTAAAGGAATGCTTCCTAAGAATGCTTTAGGTAGAGAAATGATTAAAAAGTTGAAGGTTTATGCCGGAGCTGAACATGAACATGCTGCACAAAAACCTGAAAAATTAGAAATTAAGGCATAAGGAGGAAACGATAATGGCTAAGAATTATTTTTATGGTACTGGTAGAAGAAAAGAAGCTGTTGCACGTGTAAGACTTGTTCCTGGAAAAGGAAAGATTACAATTAACGGAAAAACTATTGAAGAATTTTTTGGTTTAGAAACACTTAGAATGATAGTAAAGCAACCATTAGTTTTAACAAACAATGAAGCTAAATATGATATCATTGCAAAGGTTATCGGTGGAGGATATACCGGTCAAGCTGGAGCTATCCGTCACGGTTTATCTCGTGCTTTACTTCAAGCAAACGAAGAGAACAGAGCAGTTCTTAAGAAAGCTGGTTTCTTAACAAGAGATCCAAGAATGAAGGAAAGAAAGAAGTACGGATTAAAGAAAGCAAGAAAAGCACCACAATTCTCAAAGAGATAATGTCAAACATGCAACCCCCAAGAATTTATGTTCTTGGGGTTGTTTTTGCTATAATTTGAAGATTTATAATGAAATATAGATATATGAATACTAGGATTGCTAAATATGATATAATAGCCTTGAGTGTTATGAAGTTTAGAAAGTATTATATAAAAATATCTAGTATAAAGCATTAGAATAAAATATTAGTGAAGAATAAATAAAATAGTTTTAAGGAGGGAAGTATAAATGTCAGAAAATCAAAATGTCGAGTGGAAAGAAATGTGGCGGGATGAATATCTAAAATGGATTTGTGGTTTTGCTAATGCACAAGGTGGCAAGTTGGTAATAGGTATAAATGATAACGGAAGAATAATAGGAATAAATAATGCAAAAAGCCTTATGGAATCGATTCCAACCAAGGTTAGAGATACTATGGGAATAATTGTTGATGTAAATTTAAAAATAGAGAAAGGTAAAGAGTATATAGAAATATATATCGAAACGTATCCGTTTCCTATAAGCTTAAGAGGTAAATATTATTATCGCTCAGGTAGTACTTTATTAGAGCTTTCAGGTCATTCACTCGATAATTTTATGTTGAAAAAAGTCGGAAAAACATGGGATGGTGTTCCAATACCTTATGAATCTATTGATAGCTTGAGTAAAAATGCTATTAATGTTTTTAGAGAAAAGGCCTTGCAAAGTGGAAGGTTATCGGCAGAAGATTTAGAAGTAAGTGATGAAATTTTACTTAAAAATTTGCAATTATACGAGGGAGAATACTTAATAAGGGCTGCTATAATGATGTTTCACCCTAATCCTGAGAAATGGGTACAGGGAGCATATATAAAGATAGGATTTTTTGGAGTGTCTGATGCCGAGTTGTTATACCAAGATGAAATACATGGACCGTTAATAGAACAAGCGGATAAAGCAATAGATATAATTTATCAAAAATATTTAAAAGCACTTATAAGTTATGATGATATTCAAAGAGTGGAAACATATATTTTCCCGAGGGAAGGATTTAGAGAAATTCTATTGAATGCTATCAATCATAAAGATTATAGTACGGGAATTCCAATACAGATAAGTATTTATGAAGATAAAATTTATGTATGGAATGATGGGAAATTGCCAAATGAAGTTCCGGTGGAGAAGTTGTTTGAAAAGCATTCTTCAATTCCATTTAACCCCAAAATTGCGGATGTATTTTTTAAATCAGGTGCAATAGAGTCGTGGGGACGAGGCGTTGAGAAGATTATAAATACTTGTAAAAAGTATAATAACACACCAATACCTGAGTATGATGTTTCAACAAGAGGAATAATGGTAAAGTGTGTTGCCAATAGCAAATATATTAACTTATTAAAAGAACACGGATTAATAGAAAATCAGAAGAAGGAACAAGAAGACCGAACAAGAAAACCGAACAAGAAAACCGAACAAGAAAACAAAATAATAGAATTTTGTAATATTCCTAAAAGCGTTAAGGAAATAATGGAACATATAGGAATGAAACATAGACCTACATTTATGTATAATTATTTAACTCCTCTAATAGAAAGGGAAATATTGGAGATGACAATACCGGAGCAACCAAGGAATAGGAAACAAAAATATGTTGTAAAAAGATAAGTGGAACGTGGGCAATGATAATTCATAATATCTTCTGCAGAGATTTCCATAAGCTTTTTCCTTTCAAAAATATCTATGAATTTATCTTAACATAATCAAAAAATATGATCAAGAAAAAAGCACGTATTCGTGCTTTTTCTGTTACTGTGCTACATTAGGAATACTTATTTTAGGCATTTGATTTCCATTTTTATTCATATCTAGCATATTATTATTCATAGGTGAATTTGTAGGGGAAGGACTTGGAGAAGAAGTATTATTCATTATATCATTTTTGTTTATTTCTGTTGGTAAGTTGCTGTTTTTTGGTTGTGTATTCATTAAGTTTTGGTTTATTTGTTGTGGGGTTGTACCATTATTTTTTCCGATATTATTCATTGTTCCTGATACAGAAACAACGCCGACTAGTAATACTAAACAAGCTAGTCCGAAGAACATAGCTATCCAATTTTTGTTATTCATAAAATCATTCCTTTCGAT
>CAVHFU010000009.1:0-22247 GCA_963635575.1 bacterium
ACGCAATTGAATATCTTGAAGGAATTTTAGAACAATATTCAACTTTGCTAAATATCAATGTAAAAACGTTTGTGAACGGCAAAGGTAAAAGGAAAAGTAATTATCAACGAAGATATGAAAAACTTTTGGAATATATCCATAAGTTGCGTACTTATGCTAAAAATATAGAGATATGTGGAGATAAGCGTAATAGTTATTCAAAGACAGACACTGATGCTACATTTATGCGAATTAAAAAGGACTACATGGGAAATGAACAATTACTGGTGTTAGTATAGATACATAGACACGAAATTTCGAACGATATGGTATAATATCAAATTAAGGAAATGAGGTGTGTCTATGTATCTATACTAACACCAATACATCTATCGCTCCGAGAGTGTAAAATAAAGTGTGTAAGTTGAAAACAATCAAACTTATGCACTTTATTTTACACTCTCAAAAAAATGGATTCGCATCGCAAAAACAATGCAAATCCATTTTTTTGTTTGGGACTTTTTTTACAGCCCCTTCTTTTATTCAATATTTGCTTTAACTGCACATAGAACATTTTCAGCATATTTAAGACATTGCATAGCTTCTTCATTAGATACTGTTACAGGGGTTTCATTAGGATATCTAGTCTCTATATAATATTGATTTACAAAAATACACCCCTCCAAATATGTAGAGAACTGTGGCAACTTAGTTATAACTTTTTTGCATAAGTACAACAAGCTATGTCCTGATTCCAATGTAGAAAACAAATATAATATAATTGCCTTCAAAGCCTTTTCTATTGCTTGTTGACAGTGAAAAGCAACAGCATCGTTCCCACCGTCATGTTCAAACAAAATTTTAGCGCACTTCATATCTGTTTCTGCTTTATTTATCCAATCAATTATAAGAGGACTATCTCCCATATATTATCTCCCCCTCCATTAAAATCTTATGTAAAAATGAAGTCTCCTCATCCTTTAGCATTTCCCATTCTTTTTCTGTATATAAAATAATATCTATAGAAAATTTTGTATCTATTTCAGCATATAACTTATTTACAAAACTTCTCTTATCGCTAGTATTCGCAATAATACATATATCTATATCGCTAGTAGGTTTGATTTGTTTTTTTGCAAGAGAACCGAATAGTATTATTTTAATTGGAGAATAATGCTCTATGATTTGTTGCTTTATCCTTTCTAATTCATTCATAAATTCTTCAAACAATTAGACTCCTCCTTATCTACTATCAACTGTTTTTAGTCTACCACATCAAAATAGGCAAGTCAATTAAACTCTTATGCTCACTATTCGATAAATTCAACAAAAACCTGATTAGCTAAATCCAGTCCCCTATCAGTAAGCCGTAGGATTTCACCCTTTTCCTCAAGTAATCCCAAATTAATAAGCTTTTTGGCTGATGCCATCCATCTATCATAAGCAAGGTACTCTTTACTTATTCCTTTTAACATTCTAAGCCCTAAAATTATCTTTTCTGAATTAATAACTTCCTCGCTTAAAACTTCCCTGTCTTCAATATTTTTCTTAAAATCATTTATATATTTATCAAAATCATCAGTATTTTTAAATCTAACTTCATTAAAACAAGAAGAAGCCCCAAGTCCAAAACCTAAATAAGCTTGTCTTTCCCAATATGCAGTATTATGTCTCGATTCAAAGCCAATTTTTCCGAAATTAGATATTTCGTAATGCTCATATCCTGCATTTTTTAGCTTTTCTTTTATTAAATAATACATACCTCGCTCAACTTCATCGCTTGGCAATGTTAATTTCCCTTCGCTTTGTAATTTCCCAAAAGCGGTATTTTCTTCAACTTTTAACGAATATGTTGAAATATGCTCCGGATTAAGTCTTATAAACCCATCTAATGTATCTTCAACATCCTTTAATGTTTGATTTGGCAATCCAAACATTAAATCCAAACTAATGTTAATAAATCCTGCATCTCTAGCCATATAAAATCCTTCAATAGCATCACTTGCTGTATGTACCCTGCCTATCTCCTTTAGTAGTTTATCTGAAAGTGATTGAACTCCAAAACTAATTCTATTAAATCCTATGTCGTGATATTTTTTTAGTTTTTCAATACTAATAGTTCCAGGGTTAACTTCTATGGTAACCTCTATATCGTCATTTAAAACATAGTTATCTTTTATTTCATTGTATATTTTCTCAATTAAATTTTCATCAATAAAAGAAGGTGTACCTCCTCCAAAGTACACCGAAGTAACAATATATCCTTTTTTAGCACTACTATATTCCCTTATCTCCTTTAAGAGTGCTGTAACATACTGTGAGACTCTGCTTTCTAAGTTCGCAAATGAAGTAAAATCACAATATTTACACTTTTGCTTGCAAAAAGGTATATGAACATAAATTGCAAGTTTTTTCATTATAAACTCAACTTCCATTCTCCATCTTGATAAACAAAATTAAATGTTTCTTCAAATTCTGTCACTTTAATTTCTCTATTTTTTATTCCTTTAGAAAAGTTCTCAACTAGTTCCTTTAGTATACTATTAATATCATCAGTATTAAAATCAGTCGAAATCTTATTTATACAATTATCAAGCAATTCTTTTATATCATAGCCTTTTATTTTTAGTTTTGTATAACCACGATTAAAACCATCAAAACCCGTTTCGGTAACTTCATACTCAAACTTTTTAAAATACTGCTTTGTAATTTCCTTTAGTATTTTTTGTTCTTCTTCCGAAACAGTAAAATATTTATTTCCTAAAACATTTGCGGTATCATAAGTCAAACTCTTTGCTTTTTCAAAATCACCATTTTTAAAACTATCCATCAAATTATTTGTAGCCGAAATCAACTCATTATCTTGATACTCATTTTCAACCCTTTTTGCATCATATTTAAGTAAATTTCTAAAAATGGCTGATGCTTCAGCTCTTGTTATATGGCGACCAGGACGAATATATGTTTTACCATCAACAATTTCTCCATTTATAACTCCGTTCTTATATGCTAAAACTGTTTCTTTTGGAAATAAGATTTCATCAGCATCAGCAAAGAGTGTTTTTTCTTCACCCTGTACATATGCACTTTCATCATATCCGTAAATTTTAGAGACAGCATACACAAATGCCTCTCTAGTCATTTCTAAATCTCCGGTTATTCCTTCCATATATGAATAACCGTCAAACCCTAATGTTTCTCCAAGCGAATCATAATAAGGATTAATATATTTACGAATTGCCTCTATTGAGTCTTTAGCCCAATGTGTTTTTGAAATCTCAGTAAAATAATTAGACACATTATCTTTAGGCAATTCAAATATTTTCGTAAAAATAGTAGCAAATTCAGCCAAACTTATATTGTTACTTGGCTTAAATGTTCCGTCTACATATCCGCTTAAAATCCCATCATTTTGCATCTTCTCTATTGCATTATATGCCCAATGGGTATCCGGCACATCACTAAACACAGCCATACTAGTATTCATCATTAGTGTTCCGACAACTAAAGTTCCGATAATAATTTTTTTCATAACTAACCTCCCTATCATTTTACTCAAACAGTTAAAAGAACTTCCAGCCCAATTCTTAGGTCAACTTCACCTTTTTTACTTTTTACGTCCAATTCAACCAATTTATGCAATATATTTCTAAGCTCATTCTTTTCATAATTCTTTACTTGGCCAAGTAATTTTCTATATACATACGGATTAATAGAAAGCTCATCAGCACTCGCTCTTCCCTCGTCTGTCGCAACTCTTAGCAAAAACAAATTTCTAAAGTGCTTATAAAGCATAATAAGTATAAATTGTTCAGCCTCTTTTTTCAAAATTAATTCATTCACCAAAATAAGTGATTTTTTCTTGTCCTTATTGCCAATTGCATCAGTTAAATCAAAGATAATTCCCTGCATACTTTTTACACACACTTCATTAATTAAATCTTTGGTTATCTTTTCGCCTTCATTATTTAAAACAGCCAACTTCTTAATTTCGCTGTATAAATAGCTCATTGATGGTCCACAGCTATCCGCCAAATACTTTGCGTCTTCTATGTCTATCACCGCATTGCACTTCTTCATACCGCTGCAAATCCAATTGGCTAAATCTATTGTACCTCGGTATTTAAGCTCCTCAAACTTTCCAACCTTAGAAAGTTTTTTATATGGTGTAAGCCTTTTATCTACACTTTCCTCATTAAATACAACAACAGCATAATCAGGCAAATTAAGTAAATACTCAACAACCTTTTCCGTAACTGACGGTGAAACCTTCTTGCTTGAAGCAAAAAGCCCTGAGTTCTTAACAAGTATAACCTTTTTTTCATCACAAAACGGCATTTGTTCACAGTTATCCGGCAATTTAGAAATAGTTTCATCATCTAACTTTACAAAATTCATAGACGGATTTGACAAATTACATTCTCCTATAACTTTGTTTGCATTATACTCTCTTAAGAAGTCCTCTTCACCATAAAAAATGTATAATTCCATATTCTCTCCTTTTATCTATTGGTTCACATATGATTTCATATATATATAATCGTTTCCTACTAATTCTCCTCTAAAATCTTTAAGCCAGTCATTACCATATGACTCAATATTTACATCACTTATTGTGTTAGCACGATTTTTAAAAACGACTCTTTCAAGTTTAGTACAACCATTAAATGTTCCGTATCCTATCTGCTTTACACTTTCAGGTACATTAACCCTTCTCACCTTAGTACAATTTTCAAATACATGTGTACCGATTTTCTCAACACCATATTCAATATCTAAACCAGATAAACTACTGCATCCAAAGAAAGCTGCCTCTCCTACAGTTCTTAACTTTGCCGAAAAATTTATCTTTTCTAAACTTGTGCAACCACTAAATACATTTTTGCCAATTTCTACTACATTTTCAGGAATAGAAATATCCTTTAGGCTTGTACAACCACTAAACAAATAATCATTTAACTTTGACATTTTATTCGGCAAATTTAATTGAGCCAAACTAACACATCCACTAAAAGCGTATTCCCCTATATCTAAAGCTTTAGTAGGTATTCTTATTTTAGTCAGGGCCTTACACTCATAAAAAGCATATCCACCGATTTTAGTTAATGTACTCGGTAACGTAACCTTTTCAAGGGAAGTACAATTGCTAAAAGCATACTTCCTAATTTCAGTAACACTCTCAGGCAATTCAATATTCTTTATTCCTTTGCATTCACTAAATGTATAGTCATCAATAACAGTCACACCACTTGGAACAGTTATACTACTAATATCATTACAACATTCAAAGCAATAGCTTTCAATATTTTTAACTGTGCTAGGAATTACAAAATTTCCACTATATTTCTGCGGTACTTTTATAATTAAACTTTTATTTTTGTTATATAAGCTACCATTATCCGAAGAATATGTACTATTGTTTTCATCCACATCAATTTCCCCTAAACTGGTACATCCACTAAATGCATTTTTCCCTATATTATCTACACTACTTGGAATGTAAATATTCATTAATGATGAACAGTTTTTAAACGCATATTCTCCTATGTTTTTTAATCCTTCAAAAAATATAACACTTGTTACATTGCTACAATCTTCAAAAGCATATGCTCCAATCTTTTTCACATCAGACGCAACTGTAACTCCGGATAAACTTGTACAATTTTTAAAAACTTCCCTGCCAATTTCAGTAACACCCTTAGGTACAGTAACATTTTTAACCTTTATACAATTCATAAAAGCATAATCTCCAATTTTCGTAACCGTATCGGAGATTTCAATTTCTGTCATACTTGTTGCATCATAAAAACTTCTATTTCCAATAGTTTTAACTCCGCTAGATATAACTATTTTTTTTACATTACTTAAATCTCTACGTACTATTTGCTCTTTCCCTTTATTAAAACATACTTCTCCATTAATTAAATTAAAATTGTACATCTCTCCTGTTCCGCTTACAACATATGTACCATCTTCATACTCAGTACCTATAACATCTTTTCCCAACTCATCTTTAGCTATAACCTTTTTATTTGTATTTTCATCTTGTTTATTTTCTTCTCTCTTATCTCCATTTTCTTCTGTATTATCATTGGTAGCTATCGGAGACGGGCTACTACTACTTACGACATCTAAATCAGATGATTGGCTAGGTGATGGACTTTCTACATTATTAATCACTTTATTTGTATTTAAATACGGCTCTTCACTATTTATTATTAAAAAGCACAGTACTCCGAATGCTATAACTACACATATAGCTAAAACTATACCGAATTTCTTCATATTTTTTTCAGCTCCTCCAATTTAAATATCGTAACAAATAATTAAATATTTACATTTATCCTGCTTTAATTTTTTGCATCTCTCAGCTTACGCAGTGTTTATTTTTTATATT
The DNA here is from genome assembly GCA_963635575.1 of bacterium. Classification (GTDB taxonomy): domain Bacteria; phylum Bacillota; class Clostridia; order TANB77; family RGIG9151; genus RGIG9151. Next base: position 6,377 of record CAVHFU010000009.1, read on the forward strand.
AACATATTTTTCTGCAGACATTTTATTTGTTTACTATACCTATCTTCTTCCGAATAAATACATCCACAATACTTTTGCATATATAGTCCCATATCTCTTGCGAGTTGTTGCCCTTCTCTAAATCCTGGTCTAAAATCCACATAAAGAAAATTTATATCATACTTTTTTGACCTTTCGATACATACTTCTTTTAGCATATCATGCTTTTGATAAGGACTAACCAAAAGAGTAGTAGTAAAAGCATCAAAACCTTTCTCCTTAGCCGTTTTAGCCACAACTTCCATACGGCTTTCATAGCAATATCTACATCTTTCAAGCTCCTTACCGTAGACTGCTCGTGTAAATCTAACAATATCGTATTCATCAATTTCTATGGTTGGAATATTTTCTATTTCCATAAGCTTTTTATAGCTTTCATATCTACTTTTATACTCGGTATATGGATGGATATTTGTATTAAACCAAAAAGAAGTTATATCTATATTTTGTGCTTTTAAAACCTTTAGCGGATATGTAGAACATGGTCCGCAACAACTATGTAACAATAATTTCATATTTCTCACCTATTTTACCTTTGAATTTAAATATGCATTAATAAAGCCGTCAATCTCTCCATCCATAACAGCCTGAACATTTCCGACCTCATAATCTGTTCTATGGTCTTTAACCATACTATACGGATGAAAAACGTATGAACGAATTTGGCTTCCCCAAGCAATTTCCTTCATATCTCCCTTTATAGCTTCGATTTTATCTAAATGCTCACGCTCCTTAATAGCGAACAATTTAGACTTTAACATCTTCATTGCAGTTTCTCTGTTTTGAATCTGAGAACGTTCTGTTTGGCAAGACACAACAACACCGGTAGGTATATGAGTTATTCTTACCGCAGATTCAGTCTTGTTAATATGCTGACCACCAGCACCGCTTGCACGATATGTATCTACCCTTAAATCTGCCGGATTGATGTCAATGTTCATATCATCAGAAATTTCAGGCATAACATCTAGAGACGCAAAAGAAGTATGTCGTCTGGCATTAGAGTCAAATGGAGAAATTCTTACTAATCTATGTACACCTTTCTCACAAGCTAGATACCCATAAGCATTTTCTCCCTCTACAATAAAGGTTACACTCTTAATTCCGGCATCATCTCCCGGAAGGCAATCTAGTTCACGAGCTTTGTATCCGTTTCGCTCTGCCCATCTAAGATACATTCTGTAAAGCATTTCAACCCAATCCTGAGCTTCTGTTCCCCCCGCTCCGGAATGTAAAGTCAAAATAGCATTATTTTTATCATACGGTCCACTAAGTAAAGCCTCAAGTCTCATCTTCTCAGTAGTTTTATTTAACTTATAAATTCCCTTGCCTATTTCTTCAACCAAACTAGCATCATCTTCTTCAATAGCAAGTTCGTTTAACGTTTCTAAATCTTCTTCATCGGATACCAATTTATTATATTTCTCAACAGAAGATTTCAAATTCTTACTCTTTTGAAGTACCTTTTGGGAATTCTCTAAATCATCCCAAAAACCATCTTTAGAAATCTCCCCTTCAAGCTCTTCTATATTTTTCTCTTTTTGAGCGATGTCAAAGAGAAACACCCAATTCTTTAATAGATTTCTTTAGCTCCTCTAACTGAATTTTGTATTCTTCAAACTCTATCATTTTCTCACTCCCAATCAACTATACATTGCAATTTTACACTATTTTTGAACATTTGTAAATCTAAAAAAGGGCTATAAAAAACTCGTTTTTCATCATTATAAAACAGTACACTGTTTGTATTGATTTTGAGTCTTTTACAGCTCCTACATAAAAATCTAACTATACTAAAACTTCCTCTTTTTTCTCTTCCTTTACTTTTTCTTTCCCCTTTAATTTATCTTTAGCAACTGTCATTAGCAACTTTATTCTGTTTGTTTGGTTAGTCTCACTCGCTCCCGGATCATAGTCAATTGGCACAATATTTGCCTCAGGGAATTTACTTCTTATAGTCTTTATAACTCCCTTTCCAACAATATGGTTAGGTAGACACGCAAACGGCTGAACACATACTATATTAGATATTCCGTGCTCCATATACTCTATCATTTCTGCTGTTAGGAACCATCCTTCACCAGTCTGATTTCCAATAGATAAAATATCTTTTACCTTCTCCTCTAGTTCCCATATATTGCATGTTGGCAAATAATCTTTTTTAGACTTGCTAAGTTCTACTCTCGCCGTTTCTTCTATCTTGTCTATTAACTTAATTGCATATTTAAATATCTTTGCCTTAGTTTTATCTGTATTTAATAACTTGTTAAAGGTTATCTTATGAGTTGCAATGAATTTAATGAATCCCATAAAGTCCGGCATTACTACTTCTGCGCCGTCCTCTTCAAGCTTCTCAGCAACATTGTTATTTCCAAAAGGATGATACTTAATTAAAACTTCGCCAACAATTCCAACCTTAGGTTTAACCACCGAAGTATCAAACTTTATCTTTTCAAAATCAGCCACCATATCAACAATTCCTTGTTTATATTGTTTTATGCTTGATTTTGTCAAAAGTTTCTTAGATTTTTCCATCCACTTTTCAAATAATGCTTGTGTCTCTCCCTTATTTACCTCATACGTCCTATTCTTCATTAACATCTTTTGAAGCAAATCAGCATATATTATAGCTCTTAGTAATTTACTTACCATACTAAAAGTAATCTTAAATCCGGGATTCTTTTCCAGTCCAACTATATTAAATGATATTACCGGAATATTGCTATAACCGGCATCTTTTAACGCTTTTCTGATAAATCCTATATAATTTGTTGCACGACACCCGCCACCGGTTTGTGACATTATAAGGGCAGTTTTATCCAAATCATATTCTCCTGAATCAAGTGCTTCTATCATTTGACCGGTTGTTAAAATAGAAGGATAACAAGCATCATTATTAACATATTTAAGTCCTGTCTCAACAGTTTTCATTGTACAATTTTTTAATAGCTTTGCATTATAGCCTTCTGACTTTAATACGCCCTCTAAAAGTCCGAAATGAATAGGAGCCATTTGTGGAACTAGAATTGTATAGTTCTTTCTCATTTCTTCTGTAAATATCTTTTTATCTATCTCATAATTACCTGCATTTTCTTTACTGTATGGTAACCCTTTACGCTTATTCATACTTGCAAGAAGTGAACGAATTCTTATTCTAACTGCACCTAAGTTATTTACCTCATCAATTTTTATTAAGGTATATAACTTTCCGTAACTTGACAATATTTCTTCTACTTGGTCTGTTGTTACTGCATCTACACCACATCCGAAAGAATTTAATTGAACAAGTTCAAGTCCGTCAGTTTTCCCAACAAAATTAGCAGCCGCATAAAGTCTCGCGTGATATACCCATTGGTCTACTACTCTTATTGGTCTCTTTACCTCTGCCAAATCAGAAATAGAATCTTCAGATAAGACACATAAATTTAATCCGGTAATTAGTGTATCTATACCATGGTTAATTTCAGGATCTACATGATAAGGTCTACCCGCTAAAACAATGCCACGTACCTTATTTTTCTTCATATAGCTTAATGCTTCTCTTCCCTTCTTTCTTATATCGTTCTTACACTTTTGATATTCTGCTTCTGCAAGTTTAGCAGCCTTGGTTAATTCTTTCTTAGTAAATTTATATTCAGCAAATTCCGGCAATTCCATAATTACACTAACTAAATTCTTTACATCGAAAGGGAGGAAAGAATTTATAAATTTAATATCTTTAAGCTCCTCCACATTATTCTTCAAAACTTCCGGATAAGAAATAACGATAGGACAATTATACTTATTATCCGCCTTTTCAAATTCTTTTCTTGAATATGGAATACAAGGATAGAATATAGTCTTTATTCCCGCATTAATTAAACTCATAACATGACCATGTGTAAGTTTAGCAGGATAGCATACTGACTCGGACGGCATAGATTCCATACCTTTTTCATAAGTTTTTCTGCTACTTTTCTCAGAGAGAATAACTCTAAATCCTAAATTTGTAAGGAAAGTAAACCAGAAAGGATAATCTTCATACATATTTAGGACCCTAGGTATTCCTATAACCCCTCTTTTAGCTTCGCTCTCATCAAGCGGAGTATATCCAAAAATTCTTTCATTCTTATATTTATATAAATTAGGCAAATCATTTTTAGATATGCCTTTTCCGCTTCCACGTTCACATCTGTTACCCGAAATAAATCTCTCGCCATTTGAGAATTTATTTATTGTAAGCATACAGTTGTTTTCACAACCTTTGCACCTTGTAAATTCAACCTTTATTTCTAGGCTTTCTAATTCGCCAACGCTAAGAAGAGTTGTTTTTACATTCTTATTTTTTGACTTGTCGTAATTCTCTTTAGCTATAAGAGCCATACCATATGCTCCCATAAGCCCGGCAATATCCGGTCTTATTACATTTTTTCCTGTTATAATTTCAAATGCCCTTAAAACAGCATCATTATAGAAAGTACCACCTTGTACAACAATATTTTCTCCTAGCGTACTAATGTCTCTTATCTTCATTACCTTTTGAATAGCATTTTTTATAACTGAATAAGAAAGCCCCGCAGAAATATCTCCAACAGTATATCCCTCTTTTTGTGCCTGTTTAATCTTAGAATTCATAAAAACAGTACAACGGGAACCTAAGTCAACCGGTCTTTTTGACTTTAAGGCTTCCTCAACAAACTTATCCATTGTAAGATTTAAGCTCTTTGCAAATGTTTCTAAGAAAGAACCACATCCTGAAGAACATGCTTCGTTTAACATTATATTGTTAATTGTTCCGTTCTTTATTTTTATATACTTCATATCTTGACCGCCAATATCAACAATGCTGTCAACTTTAGGCATAAAACGACTTGCAGCTGTATAGTGTGCAATCGTTTCTATTTCGTTCTCTTCTACATTTAATGCAGCTTTTATTAATTGTTCACCGTAACCGGTTACTCCACATCTTTTAATATTAACTTTTTGTGGAAGAATTTTATATACTTCCTTTATCATCTCAATAACACTTTGTAGTGGCTTGCCCTCATTTCCTTTATACGCCGAATAGAGTAGTCTGCCTTTATCATCTGTTAATACAAGTTTACTTGTTGTTGAACCTGCATCAATTCCTAAAAAACAATTACCTTTGTATTCTTTTAAATTAGCCTTTGACACTTCATTTTTCTTATGACGAGCTAAAAATTCCCCATACTCTTTTTCATTTTCAAATAATGGATTTAATGGTTCAGTCATATCATCTTGAATGTTACTTAGCATACTTAATCTGTTGCGTAATATTTCAGGAGTAATTGGCTGATGATTAATAGAATCAAGTGCTGCTCCCTTTGCAACAAGCAAATGTGCATTCTCCGGTGAAATTACATTTTCATCCTTTAGATTTAATGTTTCTATAAATCTCTTTTTAAGTTCAGATAAATAGTTAAGTGGTCCACCCAAAAACGCAATGTTTCCTCTAATAGGTCTGCCACACGCTAATCCACTTATAGTTTGGTTTACAACTGCTTGGAAAATAGACACAGCAATGTCTTCTTTAGCTGCGCCCTCGTTTAACAACGGCTGTACATCTGATTTCGCAAAAACTCCACATCTTGAAGCTATCGGGTAAATTAGTTTATAATTCTTAGCAAGTTCATTTAAACCGATTGTATCTGTGTTTAGTAACAAAGCCATTTGGTCTAAAAATGCACCTGTTCCACCGGCACATGTTCCATTCATTCTTTGCTCTATTGATTTATCAAAGTAAATTATCTTAGCGTCTTCTCCGCCAAGCTCTATTACTACGTCAGTAGTTGGCATATCTTTTTCTACCACACGTTTGCAAGAAATCACTTCTTGTATAAATGGTAATTTTAAAGCTTTAGAAATAAACATTGCACCTGAACCGGTAAGGGTTATTGTATAATTAAAATCCCCATATTCAGCAAGCAACTTATTTAGAGCATTATATACAGTATTTTTTGTATCTGAGAAATGCCTTTCATACGAAGAAAATATTATATTTTCGTTTTCATCTAAACAAACTATTTTTAAGGTAGTAGAGCCAATATCCATACCTATGTGTAACAATTTATCCATTATCTTACCTCATTTTTCGACATAATTTTTATCAGTCTTATATTAACACAAAACTTTTTCTATCGCAAGAACTATAGTCCATATTGAAAAAAATACATAAATAAAAAAAGTGGACTAAAGTCCACGCTATGTTGACCTTCGGTCAACAACATTAATGAACTTTTTTTGTTTTCTGTCGGTCGTTCAAGCTACTAATTAAAATTTTTAACGCTGATTTCATCAGCTAAATTTTAATTAGACTGGGTTTGTGCTAAGTTAAATTTTCAACTCATAGCTCGAACTTTCCTAGAAAATAAGAAAAAATGAGTGGTTTTCACTCATTTTCCCATTAAATAAATTTTGAAACAAATAAACTAATAGAAAAGAATACTGCCGAAACCATTACAATAGATGCACCGGCAGCTGTTTCCATGTAATACGAACCTATTAATCCAATTAAGCAGGAAACTAGTGAAAATACTACTGAAAGCACTGTATATTGTCTTATATTTTTTGATATATTCCTAGCAGTTGCAGCAGGTAAAATAAGTAATGAATTTATTATTAAGATTCCAACCCATTTTATAGAAATCATTACAACCACAGCAAGTATCAATATAAACACTAATTTTAATACGTCAGCATTTACTCTTCTGCTCTTTGCAATAGATGCATTAACACCTGATAACACTAACTTATTAAACAATATGCTCCATGCAATAAGTGTAACAACAAAAGTAATTGCCAAAAGTATTATCTCATTCTCCGTAATGCTTAAAATATCACCTATTAAATAATTTGAATACTTGTTAAAGTTTCCACCTTTAGAAAGTAATACTAATCCCAAAGCTACCGCCGTCGAAGAAAATACACCTATTACCGTGTCGGTAGATATGGTCTTACGCTTCTCTATAAGCCAAATGCAAACTGACATAATCATTGCAAAAAATATCATAGAGTAAATCGTGTCAGACACACCTAAAATTACTCCAATTCCTATTCCGGTCAATGCAGAATGTCCCAAAGCTTCCGAGAAAAAAGCCAATTTGTTATTTACAACCATACTTCCTAAAAAGCCAAAAAGTAATCCTATAAGAATAGTAGCTAAAAAAGCGTTTTTCATGAAATCATATTCAAGCCATTCAAATGGCATAAATTTATCTAAAAACCAATATATATTTTGCATACAAAACCTTCTCCACTAAAAATTAACATTTTAAGTGTACCACGTTTTTACATATTTTTCAAGGTTAATACGACTAAAAACTGCTTATCCCTCTTACTCCACAAGCGCCAATGTTTTGACGCACAAAATTTGCCGTACTTAGTACATATGCATCTTTGTGTGGCATAAAGTTGTGATATTGCGGATCATTTGTAACTGTATTTCTAAATTGCTGTAAATAATACTTGCTGTCTTTTCCCACAAATTTTTCTGTTATTTCGTTAATATCGTTACTATCTAATGTAGGCAAATATGTTGTCCTAAATTCATGCTTAATCCCGCTTGTTTTTAATACCTTTATCGTTTGCTTTATTAATTCTAAATTAACATTACATCTTGTAACTTCATTATACTTTTTAGGTGATGCTTTTAAATCCATCGCCACATAATCAATAAGTTTTTCATCTATCAATTCTTTTACAACAAACGGATTGGTGCCGTTTGTATCCAATTTTACTTTATATCCCAAAGCTTTAATTTCCTTAATAAAATCCTTTAAATCTTTATTACACGTCGGTTCTCCACCGCTTATGCATACCGCATCTAGCATATCTTTGCGTAATCTTAAGTATTCCATTACTTCCTCTTTTTCTACATAGTTTCCATTCCCAGATATTAAAGAAGGATTATGGCAATACCCACAATTAAAATTACACCCAACCAAGAAAATTGCGCATGCTAATTCTCCAGGATAATCTACCGTTGAAAGTTTTTCGTAACCACCTATACGCATTTTCTCGCCCCCTAAAGTATTTTATTGATTGCTATAAAACTGTATCAGACACTTCACAATCTGTTAAATCTTCTAATTGCTCTGTCCTTACCACATATTTTTTTCTTTCGCTATATTCTTTTTGCTTTCCAACATGGAAATTATTAACCGGACGAATAAAGCCAACTACTCTTGACCATATTTCAGTTTCCGCATTACATGTTGGACAATTATGTACTTCGCCCTTAATGTATCCGTGTTCAGGGCATACACTAAATGTAGGTGTAATTGATATGTATGGTAATTTGTGCGTTCCTAAAGCTTTCCTTATAAGCTTCTTGGCTACTGTTGTATCCTCGATACTTTGACCTAAGTATAAATGAAGTACCGTTCCACCTGTATATGTGCATTGTAAATCGTCTTGTAAATCCAGTGTCTTGAATATATCATCTGTAAACTTAACAGGTAATTGAGTTGAATTCGTGTAATATGGGGTCTCATCTCCGGCAGTAATAATTTCCTCTCCATACTTTTCTCTATCAATTTTAGCAAGTCTATACGAAACTCCTTCAGCCGGAGTTGCTTCCAAGTTATATACATGACCCGTTTCTTCTTGGTAAGTCGTAATTATATCTCTTAGATAATTCATAACGTCTAGTGCAATCTTTTGACCTTCCTCAGTAGTTAAATCTTTTCCTATTAAGTTGAGTAATGCTTCATTCATACCAATAACACCAATTGTGCTAAAATGGTTGTGCCAATAATCTCCGAATCTTTCCTTGGCATTTTTTAAATATCTCGCACAATAAGGATATAATCCCTTATCTGTTTCTTCTTCTACGATTTTTCTCTTAATCTCTAAGGATTGTTTTGCTTTATCTGCAACTTGTTTAATCATAGTTTTAAATTCATCAACATCTTTTGCTAAGAATCCTAAGCGTGGCAAATTAATTGTAACAACACCGATAGAACCTGTAAGTGGGTTAGAACCAAATAGTCCTCCTCCTCTTTTTCTAAGTTCTTTTAAATTAAGTCTTAATCTACAACACATTGAAAGTGCATCGTCCGGAGATAAATCCGAATTAATATAGTTTGCAAAATATGGTGTTCCGTACTTGCAAGTGATTTTCATATAATCCTCTACCACTTCTGAATCCCAATCTAATTCCTTAGTAACATTTATTGTAGGAATTGGGAAAGTAAATGTTCTTCCGTGAGCATCCCCCTCATACATAACTTCACAGAAAGCTTTGTTTATCATATCACTTTCCTTTTGGAATTCGCCATACGTCTTGTCCATATATTGACCACCTATTATAACCGGCTCGTGTTTTAAGTTCTCAGGAACTGTAATGTTCATTGTTAAATTTGAAAATGGACATTGAAAGCCAACTCTTGTAGGCACATTCATATTAAATAAAAACTCTTGAATCGCTTGTTTTACTTGAGGATATTCCAATTTATCATAGTATACAAATGGTGCACAAAACGTATCAAACCCGGACCAAGCCTGAGCCCCAGCGGTTTCGCCTTGAGTTGTAAATGTTGAATTTACAATTTGGCCTAAAAATGACCTTAGATGTTTCGCAGGTTTACTATCCACTTTACCAGGCACTCCGCCAAATCCTTCTGTAAGTAGTTGTCTTAAATCCCATCCGGCACAATATGCACCAAAGAAACCTAAATCATGCAAATGCATTTCGCCACTTTCATGTGCCTTTCTTATGTTTTCAGGATAAACTTCGTTAAGCCAATACATTTTTGTAAAAGCTTCTCTTACATAATTGTTTAATCCATTTATACTCTTTTGCATATTAGAATTTTCTTTAATGAGCCAGTCTTTATCCCCTAAGTATTTTCCGAACATATCAATTGTTCCGCCAATTAACGCATTCGTTTCTCTAGCTCCCTTACGCTTTTCTCTATATAAAATATATGCTTTTGCAGTCTTTGCATGGCCATTTTCAATTAAAACCTTTTCTACTGTGTCTTGAACTGTTTCTACATCAGGAATACCTGTTGCAAATTGTTTTTCTATAATAGCCATTACTTCATTAGATAACGCCTCTGCCTTAGCATAGTCCTCTCCACCACACGCATGAGCTGCTTTAAAAATAGCTCTTGTAATCTTTTCTTGATAAAAATCTACAATTTCGCCATTTCTTTTTCTTATCTTTGTTACCATTTAAAAACCTCCTCTGTATAATTTACAAGCATTTTTTATTTACCAACACCATTATACTTATCGGCATTCAAAACACAATATTTAGTGTTTGCCAAAAACTTATATAACAATATCTTGCGTTTTTGTGTATTTTAAATATATAGTTTTGCATATCACATGACAAGTTTTAAATATCTTATTTTCTCTTATTTTCTCGTTTTTTCTTCCATATTCATTATTTAGGTCTAAAGCACCATTTATCTCGGTTTACAGTAGTGGCCTTATTGCAAACAAAAAAGACTGCTAGTATAAAACCAACAGTCTTTTTAGAGTTATTCTATAACGATTTCTCCATTATCCGTTACTTTTTTTCCTACTCCTATAATTACATCTTTTGCGTTTCCACCTTTATATAAAACCGGTACATATTGCTCTGAATATCCCTCTCTATATCCTTCTTTAAGACGATTTTCCAATATGGCTTCTATCTTTCTATCCAAAAATCTTTTAGCAAATGCTATTTCATTATTATGTGATAACTTTATAAGTTTGTCTGCTCTTTCTTTTTTAACCGACTTTTCAACTTGATTCGGCATCTTAGCGGCCGGAGTCCCTGTTCTTCTTGAATATGGGAAAATATGCATTTTGCTTAAATTTATTCTCTTTAGGTATTCATATGTCTCGTTAAATTCTTCTTCATTTTCTCCGGGGAAACCAACAATCACATCAGTAGTAATAGCAGCATCCGTGAAAGCTTCTCTTATCATATGAACTTTTTCTTCATATTCGCTTGTAGTATACTTTCTATTCATTCTCTTAAGAATAGTATCGCACCCACTTTGCAAGGATAAATGAAAATGCTTGCAAACTTTATCCAGTTTTCTCATTCTGTCTATGTTCCCTTTAGAAATAAACGATGGTTCTAGAGAACCTAATCTAATTCTTCTTATTCCATCAATTTTACTTAGCTCCTCTAACACATCCATTAGATCTTTTCCCTTTGTATCTCTTCCATAAGAAGCTAAATGAATACCAATCAAAACAATCTCACTAAAGCCGTCTTTAACCATATTTTCGGCTTCATTTATAACTTCATTAAAATCTCTACTTCTAATCGGACCTCTTACATATGGAATTATGCAATATGAACAATATCTGTCACAGCCATCTTGAATTTTTATATATGCACGCGTTCTATCCTCAGATATCACACCATTACTTTCCCAAAACTCTCGCTCATTTTTTATATCACTGACATTAACTATTTTTTCGCCACAATATTCATTCAAGATGTTTAATATGTTTTTTCTATCTTCGTTTCCAACAATTATATCTGCTCCATCTATTGTCTTGTTGTCTCTAATTATGCCTTGTGCCATACATCCTGTAACTATAACTACGCCATCTTTATTATTGTTCTTGGCTAAATGAATTATCTGACGAGATTTTTTATCTCCCATAGCAGTTACTGTACAAGTATTAATTACATAAACATCTGCATACCTAGCAAACTCAACTATTTCATATCCGCCATTTTCAAAAATAGCTTTCATAGAATCTGTTTCATACTGATTAACCTTACAACCCAAGGTATAAAATGCAACTTTTTTCATATACTTTATTCCTTTCCCTTTAGACAAAACAATCCCTCAGTCTTAAACTGAGGGATTAACTTTAACCCTTTCTCTTTGCATACCAAACATCTATATTTTCCTTGCCGGTATTTATCTTCTCTTTATACATGATATCCATATCTCCACCGATTAACGCACAAAATTCACCACTTGCCGTCATAACAGGTATGTAATGTGAATTTTTAGTAAGTTCTATTACAAGTAAGTCACTTTCAGGAGAAATTTTCTCTCTAAGCTTTTCAATACTAGGATATCCAACAATCATAGTTTCGCAAAACTTTGTTTGAAGTTCATATTTATTAGTATCATTTAACGCTGCATATAAAGTAATCGCAGAATTGGATGTGTTTTTTCCAAGTATTTCTTTGCAATCAGTTTGAGTATAAACTTTACTGTCTTCTAATGTCATCTTATCATTATAATGTAATTTATTAAAAGAATCTTTTAATTCAGTCGAAGCCACAAACTCAGGAGTAGGAACACTTTCAGTAGATTTATAAACTACATTTTTAGTTGAATTCGTACGTTTTGAAGGAATCTTGCTCTTAAGTACAACATTCTTAAAACTCATTACATCCTTTATACTCTTTATTTTATCAACTCTATCACTAACTTCTTTATACGAATTATAACCATCTTCAACCTTTTTCGCCATTTCATTTAATGAGAAAAGTTTCTCATTTAACTTACTCTTTTCTATATTAGCTGAATATATGTTTTCTTTCAATTCATATATTTCATTACGCTTGTTTTTCATCTCAAAATCCTCCTATGCATTTAATTTTAACTGGTCTTTTCTAAATACTCTCCTAATCCTATTAACAATAGAATTTTCATGAGTAATAGTTAAATAACGCATAGCGGTAAAAATATTAGAAGTAGCATCCTTAACTTCACGGATCTTACTTTCCATGTTTTTAATTTGTGCTTTTCTATCTTTAATCTTGTTATCTATTTCTTCAATATTTTCATATAATGAAGCAATTTCGGAATTAACAACTTTCAATTCAGCCTCTTTATTCTCTTTTACATTCTCTAAAATACTCATTATATTTTCTTCAGTAACATACTCATTGCCAAATAAGAATGTAAGATTATTTTTATTATCTAAGATAGGGATTATTAATTCATCACAAGCATTCTTTAGGAACGCCAAAGATTCTATAAACTCAGAATATTTACGTAATTTTTCAATTCCATCAAAAGTAACTTCAAACTTAGCAAATATACCAAATTTAACATGGAACTTTCCACGAATTATGTACTCTTCCTTCCAAGGATTAACCTCTATAAATACATATGAACCCGCATAGTGACTAAATAATGATTCTAAATTATTCTTTATTTTAATTTTCTCATAAAATGTGAGAACATTTTCCTCTACTGTATTTTCTAAAGTTTTATCTTGTGTAGCAAGCATAGTTATCCCATCCTTTCAATATATATTCTACTTTTTTATACTAACATTTGCAAGTAATTTTAGAAAATATTTGTTGGAAAATCGTTACTTTTCTAATTGACTATCTATGTGCTAGATAATTAAATATCCCCATAAAGACTATATTTTATAAAACCCTAAAAAGAAAAAGGAACGACATTTATCGCCCCTTATAAAACATATATCATACTAATCCTCTATGTCTTCCGAAACATAAACTGCTCCGTTTTTGCCTTCATACTTTTTTTCATTTTTATTTTTATCATCATCTTTAGATATTAACTCCTGAAGCTTATTTAATAACTCAGGTATATAATCAACTAGCTTGTCCGTAACAGAAGGCTGATCAGCAGGAATGAACTTAACTTGGTCACTTGAAGCAACTAAAAATCCAACAGGATGTATAGTTACACCCGCTCCGCTACCTCCACCGAAAGGCAATTGCTTTTCCGTCGCATTTCCAAACTCACTTCCACCGGCAGCAAATCCAAATGAAACTTTAGAAATAGGAATAATTGTAGTACCTCCCGGAATAGTAACAGGATTTCCAACAATCGTATTTACATCAACCATTTCTTTAATATTACTCATAGACGCAGCCATTAAGCTATCAATCGGATGTTCATTATTCATTTTACTTTCCTCCCTCTTTTATATATGCTATCAATAGTTTAACAACATATTTCGCTTTTATTCTAATTTTAACAGAAGCCTCAAGTTTAACTCCATTTCCGCTATATCCGGGGAAAATTTTATAGTTCACAGGGCCATCAATGTTGTCCTTATACTTACCAAGTACCATACTTATAATAGCATTTATAGCTCCTGAGCCTATCGCTGACAATGACGCATTATTAAAATCTAAGCAAAGATTTAAATTAGCATTTTCCAAATAAATTTTACTAAAATCAAACTTCTTAATAGCGTTTGGAATTTTATCTGATTTATTTACTTCCTTTTTGGCATACTCAATAGGGTCAGCCTTGCTCTTTATTAAGTAATTAACCACCATATCAATTTTCTCTTTTATACTCTGCTTTTTACCTTCACCTTTTATATCTTTTTTCAGCACAAAAACCGGTATAAAAGAAAATGCGTATATTTTAACTTTTACTCTATTACAATCAGATACGTTATCAAATTCTACATACACCCTTATAGTCGTTAAAACAAAAAGCAGAATAATTATTAATAAAACTGCCAACACAGTAAGAAATATCGCCATACTTCTTCTCTCCTCTACTATGCTAAATATCGGTAATCTTTCTTTTTTTCTTTATAGGGTTTTTTGTACTTCTTCCTCGGCTGGAATTTCAAAATTAGCAAGTGGAGGTAAGTCCTCTAGGCTTGAATATCCGAACTTTCTTAAAAACTCCTCAGTTGTAGAATATAGAAGCGGTCTTCCCGGCAAATCTGCCCTACCTATATCTTCTATCAAACCAAATTCAGCCAATGTAGATACCGCATGGTCTGAATTCACACCTCTTATTTTTTCAATTTCTATCCTAGTAACAGGTTGCTTATATGCTATAATCGCCAAAGTTTCCATAGCAGACTGGGAAAGGTTCTTCTTAGGCTTTTGCTCTTGAAGTTTTCTTATATATTGATGATACTGTGGCTTTGTGCACATTTGAAAACCTTTATCAATCTCCCTTATAGTAACCGGCCTATTTTCTTCATCAAACTTTACATTTATATTTTTTATTAATTCTTTAATTGTTTTTCCATCTACATTTAATATTTCCGCCATATCTTCAATTTTAACCGCATTACCGGATGCAAACAACATTGCTTCTATTATTGATTCCTTTTCATCTAAATACATTATTATCATTCCTATTCCTTTGTTTTTTTGAGACTAATGTCCCCAAAATTATATTCTTGTTCTATGCTTATACGCGAAGCCCTATTTAGTTCAAGCATCGCCATAAATGCAGTTATAACTTCAATTTTACTCTTCTTCTCTATATTAAACATTTTATTAAAAACTACCTTACCATTTTTTAATATTCCCCTTAATATATCTTTTATCTTACTCCTTACAGTCACTTTTTCACTTTCTATAAGTCGATTCACATCACTTGCCCTATGATTTATTTTATTCATATTATCAGTTGCAATTTTCATAAACATATTAGGCAACAAGTCATTTGGATATTCCTTTTCAAGTTTTGGACGTGCTTTATCAAAAGTAATTTTTTCCGGTACCTTGTAATGAAGTAACGAAAACTTTTCATTATTAAGCTTTAGGGCTTCAGTAGCCTCCTTTATCTTTTTGTACTCAATAATTCGTAAAATAAGTTCTTCCTTCATATCCTCTTCAGATTCTTCATCCTCGTCGTTTTCTACCGGAAGTAAAATTTTAGACTTCATATATAGCAAATTAGATGCCATAATCAAGAAATCTCCGGTTACCTCCAGGCTCATTTCTTGCATAGAATTAATATATGCCACATACTGGTCTGTAATTTCGCTTATTGAAATATCATATATATTCATTTTATTCTTTGCTATCAAATGACACAACAAGTCAAGAGGTCCTTCAAAATTTTCAATCTTAATCTTATACTTATTTGTCTCCGAATTTAATTCTACCAAAGTATTC
>CAVHFU010000009.1:22352-40883 GCA_963635575.1 bacterium
GTATTCATTTTATTCCCCTAATTCAAGCATATGATTTGAGTCCTTTATATAAAGTGATGCCGTTATTTTTTGAATAATCATAAAAAATTGTTCTCTAACTTTTTGGGCATTTTCTTCTACTTCTTCATGAGAAAGCTCATAATTTAATATGCCCGCTGCCATATTAGTTATACAAGATAATGCTAAAACCCTAAGTCCGCAATGATGAGCTATAATAGCTTCCGGAACTGTAGACATTCCGACAGCATCAGCCCCTAACGTTCTGAGCATCTTAATTTCAGCCGGAGTCTCATAATTCGGTCCTTGAAGATAGGCATAAACTCCCTCATTAATAGGCAAAGCTATCTCACGTGCAATATCATACATCAAATTTATCAATTTCTTATCATAAACATTAGTCATATCCGGAAATCTAGTTCCAAACTCATCATAATTCTTACCTCTTAGTGGTGAAACACCTGACAAATTCATATGGTCATTTATTATCATAAAATCACCAGGCACATAATTTAAATTAATGCCACCGGCCGAATTGGTAAGTATTAAATTTTTAACCCCCAATTTATAAAACACTCTTATCGGGAAGGTTATCTGTTCCATATCATATCCTTCGTAATAATGTGCTCTTCCATTCATAACAAGAACAGGTGCATAATTTATATGTCCATATACTAGCTCTCCGACATGTTCCTTAACAGTAGTTACTGGGAAATGAGGTATCTCACTAAATGGGATTACTTTCTTATCATCCATTTTTTCAACTATACTATTTAAGCATGAATCAAGTATTATCGCCGTTTCAGGGATAGGATCTCTTATCCTTGCATTAATATAGCTTACTGCCTCTAAATATCTTTCGTAATAAAACATCATTATTACCTCACTTAAATTCTTTAATTACTTTTAATACTTCCTCTAAGGAAAAGCCTTTCCGCACAC
Source organism: bacterium (assembly GCA_963635575.1). GTDB lineage: Bacteria > Bacillota > Clostridia > TANB77 > RGIG9151 > RGIG9151. The sequence goes on from CAVHFU010000009.1 coordinate 23,292, forward strand.
AATATGCAATTATTTTATTCTTTTCCTCAAAAGATAAGTCATTACTAAATTTTTTCTTTACAAGTAGTTTCTCTATTGCGTCAAAATCGCTAAAGCCTACCACTTCAAGATATTTTTCTATAATTTGACCATCAATACCTTTATTTTTCAGTTTTAATTTTATCATACTTTTTGAAATTTTTTTACTTTTTTTATTACTTTCAATAAATTTTTTTGTATATTCTTCATCATTTATATATTCTAATTGTTCTAAATCAGCTATAACTCGATTTATAATCTCAGTGCTAAATCCGAGTTCTAGCAGTTTATCATAAATTTCTTTACTTGTTCTCATTTTATACATTATGTACTTTATTGCTCTATACCGAGCATTTATATATTCAGATGTCTTTTCCATATTTACCCCCGCCTAAAAGAAAGCAGGTGGGGTTTCCCCCACCTACCACTGTATTTATACTATTCTTCTGTTTCGTTATTTTCCTCTATTTCATTCCCTAAACTGCTTGCAAAAGCTTCATTAAAATTAGCTCTTACTTTCTTTTCAATTTCTTCCATAAGTTTAGGATTATCTTTTAAATATTGCTTAGCATTATCTCTACCTTGAGCAAGTCTTTGACCCTCATAAGAGAACCAAGCACCGCTTTTATTTATAATATCTAAGTTTGATGCAATATCTAAGATATTTCCCTCTTTAGATATACCTTCTCCGTACATTATATCAAATTCAGCTTCTCTAAAAGGAGGAGCCACTTTATTTTTAACAACTTTAACTTTAGTTCTGTTTCCTATAACCTGATCAGCCCTTTTTAAAGTTTCAACCTTTCTAACATCTAATCTTACTGAAGAGTAGAATTTTAAAGCCCTACCACCGGGCGTAGTTTCAGGATTTCCAAACATAATTCCAACTTTTTCTCTTAATTGGTTAATGAAAATAACAGTAGTTTTAGATTTATTAATTACACCGGTTAACTTTCTTAATGCTTGTGACATAAGTCTCGCTTGAAGTCCTACGAAAGCGTCACCCATTTCACCATCTATTTCAGCTTTTGGAACTAATGCGGCAACGGAGTCTACAACTACTACATCAACCGCCCCACTTCGTACTAAGGCTTCACAAATCTCTAAGGCCTGTTCGCCTGTATCCGGTTGTGAAACAATTAAGTTATCTATATTAACTCCCAATTTTTTAGCATACACAGGGTCTAACGCATGCTCAGCATCTATAAACGCAGCCTCTCCGCCCATCTTTTGAGCCTCGGCAATTACATGTAAAGCGACAGTAGTTTTACCAGAAGACTCAGGTCCAAAGATTTCTACTACTCTTCCTCTAGGAACACCACCTATGCCAAGTGCAATATCTAAACTAAGTGAGCCAGTGGGAATAGCTTCTACGTTCATATTAGAAACTTCTCCTAATTTCATTACAGCTCCTTTCCCAAATTGTTTTTCAATTTGAGCCATAGCGGCTTCTAATGCTTTTTTTCTTTCTTCGTTAACTGTATTATTAGCCATAGTATCCTCCGTTCTGACGCATGTCAGTAATAATCATTCACATTGAACATTTGTTCTAAAAAGATTATATTTTTATTTTTTCAGTTTGTCAATATTTTTTCGAAAAAATTTTCGCTTTATTTGACTACATTTTTAATTTATATTAATTTTAATTTAAAAGCAATACATTTTTCACCTTAATTTTAACTATTTAAATAGAAAAAAGCCAATAAATCAAGGACTATTATTTTCCCTTATTTATCGCCCCTTTTCGACATCTAAAACCGCAAACATTAGCAATCAATTAAAGTACTTTTAGTTGGTGCTCTCACTTGTATTTTCATCTTTGGTTTCCGTATCCTCTTTGCCGGCATTTGTGCCTTCATCTTCGTCTTTTGTCGTAGCAGACAGTTCTTTTACTTTCACTACTAGTCTTCCTATATTTCCTGCCTCATCTTCTGCTGCAATTGTATAATCACCTGTTTCAATAGCAGTGAATGTATTATTTTCAATTTTCGTTCCTTCAATCGCTTCGTCAGCATCCACTTTTCCTTTTTTATATGCAATTCTTCCTATCGAACTTAAACCGTCATCTTTTACTGTTATAGTTACTTGTGACGCAGTAATCTCAACTTTTATAACAGGTACAACTTTATCTATATTACTAACCTCCGCCACAAACTTTTTTATATGCCCTTCTTTCTCACATTCAAAAATAAACTCACCGTTTTTAGTAAAATCATAATACCTTTTCCCGTTATTATTTATAATTTCGTAGTCGCTATCATCTAACTTTAATGTAGCTCTAACATCTGAGTTAGTCCAATTTTTTTCGTCATATTTTATATAACCTAATGTTTGCTCATTATAAATATCTTCTGATTCTTCAAGCTCCGTCAGCGTAGCTAATCCATCGGTTTTTTCTATGGTAATTATTCCAACCCTCGATGAAATACCTTGACCAATACTAGTATCACTTATTATAGGAGTACTTTCTCCCACACCGTCCATTACAAAAACTCTGCCTTTTATTTCAGAATTTTTAATTTTTACATCTTCACCATTTATAATTAAGCTTCCATCAATAACAACATCGTTATATTTTCCCTCATTATACACACAGTTTATAACCTTATCAAGCATTGCAATTATCTCAGCTCGTGTAACATTATTCTTTGGTCTTAATGTTCCGTCCTCATATCCACTAATAAATCCCGCATCAATAAAACCGGCTACAAGTTTCAAATTATCATAGCTTATATCTCCTCCATCTACAAATTTACTCGTTAAATATTCGTACGCATTAGTGCCATATGATAAATTAAACAAATTTGCAAAAACAGTCATTGTTTCTTCTCGAGTTGCATAATCTCTAGGCCTTATATTTCCATTACTTTCAACCTTTATTATCCCTTTATTTGCAGCAGTGCAAACATCATCAAAAAAATAATCATACTCTGAAATATCAAAAGCAACCCTCTTATTATTTTTTTCAACAGAATTATTCAATTTATTTGCTATGATAATCAAATCAGCCCTGGTTATATAGTCATTTCCGCGAAATGTTCCATCAGGATATCCTGAAATTATTCCTCTAGTTTGCCAACGCCTAACAGAGTCTCTAGCCCAAAAATATGAAGTTTCATCAGTATATCCAAAAGAAGCTGAAAGTAATAAAGAACCTACTAAAAACGAGATGATTATTTTTTTCATAATAAAATTCCTTTCGCTTAGTTTAAAAGGGTGGGATATACCCACCCTCATTAATAATTTATTTTATCTCTTCAAATTAACTAATTCTTGTAACATTTCGTCAGCAGTAGTTATCGTTCTACTATTAGCTTGGAATCCCCTTTGAAAAACTATCATGTTTGTAAACTCTGTTGACAAATCTACGTTTGACATTTCTAATGTGTTAGACGCCAAACTACCAGCTTCTGCTCCCGGCACAACAGCTGTGAAATCTCCGGAGTTCGCAGTTTGTGTATATGAACTGTCCCCTACACTTTTTAAGCCTGCTGGATTGTCAAAATGTGCAAGTCCTATCATTCCTAAAGCCTGTTGCTTTCCGTTTGAGTAAATACCGGTAATAACACCATCATTACCTATGCTATATTCTTGTAACTTTCCTGTCGGATAACCATTCGACTTATAAACAGACGCCGAGTCTTTAGCTGCATATTGAGTTAAAGCCGAAAAGTCAAAATTAACCTTTGCTGTATTATCAGGTTTGTTATCATAATTAACATCTAGTGCCAACTTAAAATCTCCAACTCTATTCCCAACACCATCAGTCAAAGACACCACTTTACCATAATCATCAGATTCATTATCACCATTTCCAAAAACAACTTCTCCGGTGATTGGATTACCTAATGCATCTTTTACTGGCTCGTCATTTACTGTGATAGTATATGTCCAAGCGTTTATAGAAAGTTGTGTATCATCATCTAAAACTTTCAATGCTCCTGTTGTAGTTGATGAAACTTCTGTATATCCTACTACTTCGGTTTCACTTTCAACCTTAACATACTTTCCAGCAGCAATCCCACAATCTGCAGTATCAATTGTGGTAACACCATAAGGTATTACATAACTTCCCTCTTCGTAATCTCCTACAGTATAGCCATTTGCTGCTGTAGCTTCAATTATCATATTCCCAGTACCATCTGGAACAACAAACTTTCCGTCAGCATCATACCCACCAACTGTTCCGTTGTTAGCTGCACCTTCTTCAACTATGTCAGTTAAAGTCAGCCCTTCGGGTACTACATATTTTTCATTAACAACAGTCCCTGGAGTAAATCCATTTGCACCAGTAGCTTCAATTGTTCTTCCTGTGTAAGCCGTAGGAATAGAATAAAACTCTCCACTCACAACTTCCGTATAATAAGTATTAGTCTTATTAACAGGTTTTACATAAGTTCCACTTGTAAGACCTACTGTAAGTTGATTATTAGCATCCTTTATAATAGTATTGGAATTGGATAAGTTTTCTTTTTTCACCAATTTTAAGTTTGCTTGTACTTCATAACCGTAATTATCATATAAACTCATAGGTATATTTACGGTATCATCAGTTTTACTATTTGCATTTAAATTCCCAGAAAACTCAACATCAGTTGTCGCCTGTGGCTTAATGGTTCTTTTATCTCCATTATATTCGTCCATATAAACATTTATAGGTTCAACATCCATTGTCGAATCAAAACCATCAGCTTCAATCGCATCTTCAGACTGTGTTTTCTTTGTCCATCCACAAACTAATGCACCTGTAGATGTTATCAAATTTCCTTCTTTATCTATACCAAAAGCTCCCGCTCTGGTAAAAGTATAACTAGACAAATCGCTCTCTTTAACTATAAACAAACCATTTCCATCAATAGAAACATCAAGCGGGTTATCTGTTCTTTCTATATTACCGCCCGTATAAAGCATATCTATACTTGCAATCCCTGCACCCATACCAATTTGCATAGGATTTGTGCCGCCAGTTCCAGTATCACTGTTAGGTGCTGTGGCATTTGCAACAGTACTAGAAAACACCGAACTGAATGTTACTCTAGAAGCTTTAAATCCAGTTGTGTTTACGTTTGAAATATTATTGCCTATAACGTCCATTGCAGTCTGGTGATTTCTAAGTCCTGAAATACCAGACATCATTGATCTTATCATATGTAAAATTCCTCCTTAAAGAGGTGCAAAAAATAACCGTCCTATGCTATCACTGCCCCGTCAATATTTGTGAAAACATTATTTTTCATTTCGTCCTTATTCATAACCGTAACAACATTTTTCTCTTTTACATTAACTACGAAAGCAATATCATCCAACATAATTAATGAATCTTTAACATTCTTCTCTCCCGCTTTATTAATAGCGTCATTTAACTTACCCTTTTGCTCATCGGTAAGACTAATATTTCTTGTTTGCAACCTGCTCTCCGCATGTTTTGAAAACTTAACTTCCTTATTTTCAAAAAGCTTTTTGGCAAAAATATCTTCAAAATTAGAGTTAGGTCTTGTAACATTGTGAGCTGACTGACTACCCGAAGTAATATTTCCTATACCACCAACTCCGGGAATTATTCTATTATTTATTATCATCCAATCCACCCCATAGTTTGCTTATGCTATTTCCCCTTTTTCATACATTACCTTCAATATCACTACTTCCATTTTCTGTTGTATTGCTATTTCCTTTCACTAATTCGTTTAGTATATTAACTAATACTTGTAACTCTTCTGCAACATCTGTAACTTTATATATGTCATCAATATCCACACTAGTACCATCTATAACGGCGTATGAAGTATCCCCCGCTTTTACAACACTCTCTATATACCCCTCGATTGTGTCCGCTCCGTATTCAGCGGTAGCATACTTACCAACCAATGAATAAGACATAAAATCAGAAAAAGTATTATTCAAATTTTGCATCTGCTCTAGAGATGAAAATTGTGCCATTTGTGCTATAAATTCGGTATCACTAGAAGGATCTAGGGGATCCTGATATTGCAACTGAGTAACCAACAAATTTAAAAACTCATCTTTACCTAAACTACTAACATTAGTTTTCTCCTCAGTATATTCGCTTGGGGTTACCGCAAAACTACTGCTAACACCGTCAACCGCCATATCACACGTCCTCCTATCTAAAAACTATGCCGAAAAACTAACAGTACTGTCCGGCCAATAATGCGCCAAATTTTCGTCATTTACATCTTCATATATCTCCCCATCAACGGAATATGAATTGCTTTCAATTCTATTAATTCTACTATGCCTGTTAAACACACCGAAATTTCTTCCTTCAAACATTTGGCGTTCCCTATTATCATTTCCAACAGAGACACTCATCTCTTGAAGTGCCATCCCTTGCTTAGCCAATTGGTCTTTTAATTCTTGCATATTAGATTCTAAAATCTCTTTAACCTTCTGACTTTCAGCTAAAAATTTAGCAGATATATTTCCATTTTCTACTGAAATTTGCATTGTAACTTTTCCTAAATTATCAGGTTTAAGTTTAATAAGCATCTCTGATTTATCTTCGAGTATATTAACCTCAACCTTCTCAGTAATCTGCTTTAATACGTCAATTTGCTCTTGTAATTTATCAGCCTTACTCATTATTATATTATTTGTACCTGATATATCAAACTTTGGAATTTCTATATCCTCATTTTTAACGTCCATTTCTGTCATATTAAACTCATCATTAAACGTCTTGTTTCCTCTAAAATCCGTTATTTTAACCTTACTTTCCTTATTTTTAACAGTCTTATCTTCTACGTCTCTATTATTTACATAGCTAACATCTTCATTAATATCGACAAACGAAAAATCATCTTCCCCATTTTCCGTCTCGGAAGACTCTTTCTCTTTCACTTCATCTGTCTTTATTTCATTATCAACATATTCAGTTTCCTCATTGGTTCTTCCTAGCTTCTCCGACAAAGAATCCAATTTACTTTCCAACTTCTCAAATTCATTTAACGTTATTTTCTCCGTTTCCACGCTTTGTGGGCCAACTTCGTCAACATTTTCTCCTAATCCTATGTTTTCATATTCCTGTAAATCTACGTCCTTAACCTCAACGTCTATCTTTTCAACTTCCTCAACCTTAATATCTAAATCCTGTTCATTTTTAACGTTCTCTAATCTCTGCTCTATCAATCCATTAATTTTTTTCGTCTCATTTTCTTCACTGTCTTCAACTTTTTTTTCATCCTTTTTATCTTTTCTCTTTACAGCCTTCTTATCAACATCCTCGTTTTCATCCGTCTTTATCTTTTCAGTATCTTCTTTTTTAACATCCTTATTTACTTTATTATCTTCACTTTTTACATCTTTCATATTCTTAGACAATACATCCTTAAAATCAGAATCCTTTTTTACTAAAACGTCCTTGGGAGGTTCACTCTTAACACTGTACCCAACATTAAACATCCTTGTAATCAAGGCGGCATCCATACCTATCACCACCTTCCGAAATTCTATACATCCTTCTTACTCTACACTTATCGGCTTTAAATTTATAAACTTAACAGTTTTTTTATTTTTATTTACAAAAAAATAAATATATGATATAGTAAGGGTGTGATAATAATACAATAATTACTCTTTTTCTATTTTAAGGAGGGAAAACAAATGACATCTTCTACAGCCCACTCAACACCCATCTTCGTCCTTTGCATCTACTTTATGACTGCACTTCCTCCACATTATTACAACCACTATTACTATTCAAAGAGAAAGAACCATTTTAGGCGTTTGAGAAACGGAAGTTTAAATAGACAATATGAGAGAAAAATGACTGTTGATAAAAGATTTAGACAAAATCACACGAAATACTTGCGATTTAAAGCATTCCGCTAAAAACTATATCATCTGCTCGGATTTATCCGAGCAGATTTTTTTCGAATATTTTTTTGTTTTTCTCTTGACATCGAATTAATGTTCGTATAATATATATTTAGAACACTCGTTCGTAAAGGAGAGATACGTATGAAAAAAAGAATTTATCTAAAAAATCCATTAAGACTATTTTTAGCTGTTGTTTTTGTATTAGCAACATCGTTTGCTTTTTTACTAATTTTCCATGATTCCGCTTCCGGAAATAATATGCCTGAATATGCCACAATTATAATTGCTAAAGGTGATACTTTATGGAATATAGCTAAAAAATATAATTATGATAACACAGATATAAGAAGTAAAATTAGTGAAATAAAAGAGCTAAATCAAATTAGCTCTAATCTCTGCGTAGGTCAAGAATTAAAAATTAAAATAAATTAATGATTTAACTAATTCACGCAAAGAAATGCTTTTCTTATTAAGGAAATTAAGTCCTTTATAGAATTCCATTCTTTGCTCTAATTTTTCGGGAGCCTCAAGCCCATCTACAGTAAATCTATGCAATCCGTCAAAATCATTAATATTTCTATTTACTCCGGGTGTAACCATAAGTTCTATATAATAATTTAATATATCCGCGATTTCGCCTTGCATATCTTTGGGTGGTACTCCATAAGGATATGCCATCACATTAATCTTTTTACCATCATTTCCTCTTTGGCTGATATATTCATCAGCCTTTTTTAAATCGGATAATATTCTTACTTCGCGTTCTTCTTTACTTTCTCCAGGTAAAAGAGCCTTCAAAATAGGAATACTGTCCCCTTTATAATCTTCGGTATATATGTGTGAATCGTAAGTATGATTTCCAAGTTCCATTAAACCCGACTCGTTCATCTTTTCTACCTGTTCCCAGGTTAAATAATTAGGATACTGCTCATCAGTATATCTAGCAATAATATTTAAATTAAACTTTGCATTATACTTTTTAAAAATATCAAAACCCTTTGTGTAGTTATCCATATATCCATCATCAAATGTATAAACCAATAACTTATTATTCTCAACAGGAATATCATTTTTAAAAATATTATAAGCTTCATCCAATGTCACAACATTATAATCGTGTTCTTTAAAATACTTCAAATATCTATCTAACATATCTGTTGTTATATATAGTCCGGATAAAGATTTGTCTTCCGGCATCTCATCGCATACAACATGCATCATTAAAACACTTAACGTTGGAGATTTTTCATACACTTCCTTTTTATAAGAAAATACTGAAACAATTGCTATACATATAACCAAAAATATCATTGGAATTATTAGTCTTTCTTTATCCAATTAAAAGAACCCCCTTAAATACCTTTGTTTCACAAATTCCTATACTTACACAAAATCTTAATACTGTTTATTTAAATATGTTTTTGTGCAATCAATAAAAGCTATCATAAACTCTCAGCAATTTCCTCAAGTTTCTTTAGCCTATGATTAACCCCGGATTTCCCTAGTGGAGGATTTAACAATTTACCAAGTTCCATCAAACTAACTTCCGGATTTTCCAAACGCACCTTAGCAATTTCTTTTAAATTATCCGGCAAATTATTAAACCCCAGCTTATTTTTTATTTTTTTTATGGCTTCAACCTGCCTAACAGCTGTATTTACTATTTTAGATAAATTAGCAGTTTCGCAATTAACCACTCTATTAATCTGGTTATTCATTTCATGAACTACTTTTGCATCCTCAAATTTAAATAACGAATTATGAGCACCAATTATATTTAAGAAAAGTGCTATACTGTCTGCTTCTTTAACATAAGTAGCAAACTTATATTTCTTTTCAATAACCTTTGCATTTATATTATATTCTTTTAATATTTCGCAGATAATATCCGCCAAACTTTTTTCATCGGTTAATATTTCAAGATGATACTCTTTTTCGGGATTAGCAATATATCCATCTAATAAAAAGACTCTCCTAAGAAAGTCTTTTTTCTCATCTTTTAGCCCATTTAATTTAGTTAATTCCTCTTTAATCTCGGATGTAAATGACATAGTCCAACCATTCCTTTGCTTCTATCTTATTTTCACAAATCTTAAAACGTCAATTAAATCCATGCAAGCATAATTACCATTATTATATAACTTTATTGACTTATATTTACCTGAAATACTTAATGTGTTTAAATATTTACCGCTAATATCAAAAAAATCAACTCTGTCAGCTAAAACAACAGCTATAGTTTTACTCGAACTTTCAATAGACTTTACCACCCCGGCGACCTCGCCCGTTCCGGTTTTTTTATTATTTACATTAAGAATGTCAATTGTTGATTTATTCGCAAATATACTAGTTGCCTCTCTATATGTCTCTATAATCTTGCCCTCATTTTCAAGATTAATTCCGGAAACTGTCTTATTAGAAAAGTCATCAAATGTTGTCTTTTTATAGTTTTTATCAATTTTAACTAATTTATTATCACCCACCGCAATAACATTAGAACTATCAATAAACCTTATACCCGACATCAAAACGTCATCCTCTATTTCAGAATACATAATTTGACCATTGCTAGACATAAAGGAAATTGCAGAATTGATAACCGCACTACTAACGTCAGTCTCAATCATAGCTACTAAATCGCCCTTTGGCGATATATCAATGTCAATTAAAGTCGTATTAGCAAACAACTTTCTAAATATTTCTTTACCGGTTGGATCTAAAAATAAAAATCCACTCTTGTATCCAACTTGTGAAAATATAACACCAACATATCCATCTTTATTTACAGTAATTTTCTTAATATCATTTTGGAGCTCTAATTCCCATAACATAGTTCTATTTTGGAAAGACATAATCTTCTTTCCGCCAGACTCTGCAATAACAAATCTGTTATTATTAGCATCAATAAGCGGATTAGATATGTTCATTTCTTTAACCCATACAGGATTTTTAGTAGAAGTGTATTCAGAAATACCATTCTTATTTATAACAAGCATACCATCTTTACCGGGAACTATCGCTGTCTGAATAGCCGGATCATATGATATAGAAAATATCTCTGTTGCATCTACAACTTCTTCTTCGGAAAAACTCGCAAGTATCTTTGAATAATACTCATAAATATTATTTCTTGCCTCCGGAGTTTTCCACAAATAAATTCCACACACAACCAAAGCAATAAATAAAATCAGTAAAAATATATTCTTAAAAAATTTTCTTTTGTTAAATTTCATAGTGACCTCCAAAATTACTTTCTTCTACGAATTATATAATTATTTTCGGCACTAGCCGGCAACTTCATTAGAACTTTTTGCTCCGCCTTCCCCGGATTTACAACATCAATCTTTTCATTTGTATCAACATTATGCAATTCACCAATAGTAATAATTTCAGGCTCAATTTTTCCAGGAATAATCATTTCGTATTGTGAACCAACTTGAAGCTTATTTCTAACCTCTACTATAGATAACCCATCTTTTTTCTCTAAAACTTTCGCACCGTATTCATATGGGACTGTACTTCTTCCATCATCATCGTAATTTTGAATATCTTTGTTATCCTCTCTGTCATAGAATAGCTCACTGTATTTTCTGCTCATAGCCTTATCTAATTCCACTTGATACTTTTCAGGACTCCAGTTAACCTTATTAGCTAAATAATCATCAATAGCACATCTATATGCATTAACTACTGTTGCAAGATAATATTCTGTCTTTAATCTTCCCTCGATTTTCAAGCTTTCAACACCCATATCCACTATTTCAGGGATTCTGTTAATTAAGCATAAATCCTTAGCAGAAAGTAAGTATGTACCTCTTCCATCTTCCTCGACAGGTAACAATTTCCCAGGATTATTCTTTTCTTCAATATACACATTATAGTTCCATCTACAAGGTTGTGCGCAGTCACCTTGGTTTGAAGCGCGTCCGATTAAATAATTACTTAAAATGCATCTTCCGGAATAACCGACACAAACAGCGCCATGAATAAACATTTCTAACTCCAAATCGGGAGATTTATTCTCCATCATATATTTAATTTTATCTCTTGAAAGCTCACGAGCCAAAATAACCCTCTTTGCACCATTTCTTCTCCAAAATTCACAAGTACCCAAACTTACCGTGTTAGCTTGTGTACTAATATGGACATCAACATTCGGAGCATATTCACGGACTATGTCTAAAACTCCGCCATCACTAACAATTACAGCATCAACACCCATATCATTTAAAATCTTAGCTTGAGTTTTAACCTTTTCATAATCCTTATCAAATGCATATATATTCATAGCAGCATAAATCTTTTTGTTCATTTTTTTTGCAAGTTCAACAATCTTAACAAACTCATCATTATTAATGTTAACCCTTGTTCTTAAAGATAAATCAGCAGTTCCTGCATATACTGCATCTGCTCCGTATAAATATGCAATTTTTGCTCGTTCAAATGTGCCCGCTGGGGCAAGTAATTCTGGTTTTTCCATAATTCATTCTCCTTCTACTTTTTGGCTATGACTAAAATCCCATCTCCAATATCAACTAACTCACTATTTAATCCCTCATCATTTTTTACTTTATCAATAAATTCTCGTAGTCGCATAACTGCTGTACGTTGTTTATGTTTAACCTTTTCTTCACCTTTTACCATACCTTTATAATTTACATTATCAGCAATAATGACTCCATCATCATTTAACATTTTAAGGCACAGTGGCAAATATTCAATATAATGACTCTTAGGTCCATCTATAAATATAAAATCATACTTTTTATTTAACTTAGAAAGTACCGTTAAAGCATCTCCCTCAATAATGTTAATTTTGTCATTCAGCTTATACATATCAATATTAGCCTTCGCCAACATTATTCTCTGCTTATCAATTTCAATAGTGTCAATTTTCCCGTCATCCGTCAAAAACTTTGAAAAACATATAGCCGAATATCCAATTGCAGTACCAATTTCAAGTATATTTTTCACACTTTTCTTGCTAAGGAGGTTCTCTATATATTCCAACGAATCATCTAAGATTACCGGAATCCAACTTTGCCTAGCAAAAAATCGCATTTCTTCCAACATATTATCACTCTCTACTAAATAATCTCAATTACCACATCATTTTACCATAAACCACAAAAATAATAAAGCCAAAAAACGCAAATTCATACTTTGAATTGTCGTTTTTTAACTATCATTCATATACTAATTAATAAAGGATGGTGAAATATATGACACTTGAAGGAAAGAAAATAGGACTTGGAATCACAGGTTCTTTTTGCAACTTTTCAAAAGTACCGGAAATTATAAATTCTATTCAAAAAGCAGGAGCCGAAGTCATTCCAATACTCTCGTCTCATGTCCAAGTATATGATACGCGTTTCAATAACGCCACTGAATTTCAAGAAAACATAAAAGAATTAACAAAAAATGAACCAGTCTTAACAATTGTAGACGCAGAACCAATAGGGCCTAAAAATATGATCGATTTAATGCTAATAGCACCGTGCACAGGAAATACCGTTGCAAAACTTACTTATTCAATAATAGATGACACAATTCTTATGGCAACAAAATCACACCTTAGAAACAACAAACCAGTAGTTTTAGGTATTTCAACAAATGATGCTCTAGGCTTAAGTGCAAAAAATATAGGAACATTACTCGCAACAAAAAACTTCTACTTTGTTCCATTTGGGCAAGACGCACCAGATGCAAAACCAAACTCGCTTACATTTGACGTAGAGAAAATAGTACCAACAATAGAGCTAGCACTAGAAGGCAAACAAATCCAGCCAATATTAAAGTAGTAAAAACTGACCATTAGGGACGGTTCTTTTTGGTCACACAAAAAAACAGCTGTAATTTTCATTATATCTAAATTACAGCTGTTATATTTTTAGGACCTGTCCCATTTGGTCATTTAAGTTAAGCAGCATTTTCCAACATATTTTCAATAAATATTCCATACCCTCTTGTTGGATCATTAATTAACACATGCGTTACAGCACCTATTATTTTGCCATTTTGGATAATCGGGCTACCACTCATTCCCTGCACAATTCCACCGGTTTCCTCTAGCAACTTTCTATCCGTTACTCTAATAACCATATCCTTTGAATCTAATTCGTTACTATAATTTGCTTTTTCAATTCTTATTTTATACTCCTTACATTCATTTCCGGAAACAGTGCATAAAATTTTAGCCTCTCCTGGAACCACTTCGTTCTTTAATGCAATCTCATATTGCTTATTTTCTATATCCACATTTCCCGTTATATATCCAAATATGCCACGAGTTGTGTTTTGAGTAATACTTCCAAAAATGCTTCCTTCCCTCATAGCTCCTCTTATCTCTCCGGGGGTTCCTTTTTTTCCCTTGTTAACAGACAAAACAACAGCATCATAAGCCTTACCACCATTAATTTTTAGCAAACCACTTTCATCTATATCATTTATACCATGTCCGAGCGCCCCAAACCCACCATTTTCCGGATTAATATACGTAACAGTTCCCACGCCAGAAGTAACATTCTTTACCCAAATTCCCAATTTATATTTCCCGTCATTTCTATCAATTTTTGCAAAAAATGTTTCGTTAAACTTAGTATTGTTTCTCATTATTTCTAAAGTTATTTTGTTTTCCTTAGAAACTTGCAACTCATTTATAAATTCTTGAGCACTCTCTATTTCCTTGCCATTTATACTTAAAATTATATCTCCCCTTTGAATATTCTTACCTTCATATGGCTTCGACTTAGAGTAATCCCTTGTCACAAAGCTTTCAAGCGAAACAACCGTAAGGCCAGGAGTATTAAGCTTTATTCCAATAACATTTCCACCAGCTATAACCGTATTGGCCGATATAACATTTATGTCCACATTTTTTAATGGCACAATTCCAAACAATGAAAGTTTTACATTTTCTTTGCCTACCGTAGACGATACAAGCTTACCACCTGTTGCTTTTACGCTACATTCCGCATCAAATGACATGGTTATAAAATTATGAAAAGGATAAGAAATTTCCTTACCCTCTATCATAGTAATCTTGTCCGGAACCGCTGAATAAACAGTAATATATAAGTACAAAAGCATTAAAATCGTTATAACACATATTCTTAAAACATTATTTTTCCTCGCATTTTCACTCAACTCAATCTGCCTCCCAAAGAAAAAACTCTTCTGGAGTAGTATCTCCAAAAGAGTCTATATTTAATCAGCCATTAAATATTATTTCCTGCCAAAAATGCCGTAGAAAATGCAATCTGTAAATTAAATCCTCCGGTATAAGCATCAACATCAATTACTTCACCACAAAAGTATAATCCATTAACCAGTTTCGATTCCATTGTAGAGGGATTGATTTCATCAGTACAAACTCCACCGGCCGTAATAATTGCCTCATCAATAGGTCTAAGTTCATTTATTTCAAACTCTAATCCCTTTAATAATTCAACTATTCTCTTTCTTTCTTCAACCGTTATAACATTCACCTTTTTGCTCTCATCAATTTTTGTCAGAGAAATTATAACAGGCACTAACTTTTCAGGAAGCAAATCATACAAAGAATTTTTTAATTCCTTATTTATATATTTTTGGAAATCGCGTTGAACTCTCAAATCAAGTTTTTTGTTGTCTAATGCAGGTTTTAAGTCAATTCTTGCCTTTATTCCGTTTACACATCTATTTTCATTCATATACTTGTGAAGCACTCTACTTCCGCTAAGGACTATTGGACCAGAAACTCCGAAATGTGTAAACAGCATTTCGCCAAAATCCGAATATATTTCTCTGTTTTTAGAATCAAATAAACTAAATCCAACATTTTTTAGCGATAATCCCTGCAACTTAGGTATCCATTCAGTATATGAAACTAACCCTACAAGCGATGGTTTAGGTGGTATTATTTTATGTCCAAGCTTTTTAGCGATTTCATATCCATCTCCGGTAGAACCTGTTGCAGGATAGCTTTTCCCACCTGTAGCTATTATTACTTTATCACAATTTATAATCTCACCGCTTGATAATTTAACACCTACTACCTTGCCATTTTCAGTAATAACTTCTTTAGCCACCGCATTATATTTAATTTTTACATTGTTTTCACGTAGAACCCGACTAAGAGCATTAACAATATCCTTAGCAGAATCTGATACAGGAAATACTCTTCCTCCACGTTCCACCTTAGTTTCCACACCTAATTTATTGAAAAAGTTAATTGTATCATCATTTGTAAAAGAATAAAAAGCGCTATATAAAAACCTTCCATTTCCAGGAGTATTTTCTATAAACTCACCAATATCCGCAGAATTAGTAACATTACATCTACCCTTTCCTGTAATAGCCAATTTTCTGCCAACTCTATCGTTCTTTTCCAAAACTAAAACATCAGCATTTTTTCCCGCAATCCCGGCAGCCATAAGTCCGGACGCACCACCGCCAATAACAATAACTTTCTTCATATATTCTCCTTCTTACTATATAATTTGCAACATCTATTATTAATTTTATCATATTTTGGCTTCTATTTCAATTACTACTTAGCAAAGCAATGTTTACCAATTGTTCGTACAATCGGTCTACTCCATATCCACTTGCTCGTACTAGTCGCAGGATTAAAAAAGTAAATACACCCACCCGTCGGATCCCAACCACTAAGTGCATCTTGTGCAGCCTTTAGTGCTGTTGATGACGGTTCCATATTAATCTGTCCGTCCTTTACAGAATCAAACGCACCGGATTGGTAAATTACTCCAGCAAGTGTATTAGGGAATTTGCTACTGTTTACTCTATTTAATATAACTGCTCCGACAGCCACCTGTCCTTCATATGGTTCTCCTCTAGCTTCCCCATTTATTGCTCGTGCGAGTAAATTTACATTATTGTTAGCAGTCGTCTTTTTTGTAGATATCCCAAGAGCTTCTAGTGTTTTGGTACCCGCCACACCATCAGCTATCAATCCACTTTTAGCTTGAAAGTTTTTTACAGCCTGATAAGTCTTACCTCCATAACTTCCATCTATCACTCCATTATAGTATCCCCACTGCTTTAGCTTATTTTGAATTTGAATTACCTCGTCTCCACTCGAGCCCCAATAAGAAACAGTTTCCATATTAATGCCCTTTATAAAATTAGTACCTGCAAAAAGATAAATGAAAATAATTAGTATTGCAATTTTTCTCCTCATAAAGACCTCCATAAACTTTTTAATTACTAACTATTTTCTCTCTTATATAAAAAAAAATACAGAGATAGCAGAAAAAATTTTCCACCATCTCTATATCTTTAGCCATACAAAACCTTTTCCTTAACATACTGCCAAATCCCATTCTTATGCAAGATAAGGCACACACGTACAGCTTTTAATTCATAATTAATTCCCTCGCTACTACAATAAACTTTTAAGTCTTTCTTTAAATACTTCATATCCTTTTTGCAAATTGCTTCAATGCATCTTCGCCTAATCTCGTCCTCGACCTCAGAATAACCAAAAGTACAAACTAACATACGCCGTAACTCGCGATCGATTTTGCTAAAATTTTTCATAATAATTTCCTCCTCAAGAAATGAATTAGAATTTTATTTCGCAAAAAAAACTGCAAAATATGTATATAAAGAACAGACAGTTTATTGTATCATATTATGTAACCTTTGTCAACATTTTCCTACTTATTCAGTGAACATTTTATGATTAATTTTTGATAAAATCCTATATATTAATTTTTGAAAATGTCCCAAATA